>CAYNPP010000062.1:1112-8994 GCA_964399095.1 uncultured bacterium
TTCATTATTTATTTTTTTCGCATAGCAGGAAATAAAATAACATCTTTAATTGATTTTTGATTAGATAGAATCATTACAATTCTATCTATTCCTATTCCTACTCCACCTGTTGGAGGCATTCCCACTTCCATTGCAGATAGAAAGTCTTCATCAATAACCTGTGCCTCCTCATCGCCTTTTGCCTTGAGTTTTTCCTGCATTTTAAATCTCTTTCTTTGCTCAATAGGGTCATTTAGCTCAGTAAATGCATTTGCTATTTCCATCCCACAAATAAATAATTCAAATCGCTCGACTATATCTTTGCAACCCCTTTTAATCTTAGATAGGGGTGAAATTTCTTTTGGGTAATCAAGAACAAATGTTGGCTCAATTAAATCTGGCTCAATAGTTAATGAAAAGATTTTATCTACTAGCTGTCCATAATTCAGACCTTCATCTACATCTAGCTTGCCTCCAATTTTTTGAAGTTTCTTTTCATTAAAAAGCAGGTCTTTTTCTTTGAATTTGTTATCAAATAGTTCGGCTAGGGTAATTCTTTTAAATTTTGTATCAATGTCAAACGAAATATTATTGCAAGTAATTGTGTTCATATCAACTGCTTTTGCTGCAAACTTAATTAGATTTTCCGTTATATCCATAATATCATAAACATCTGAATATGCTTTATAAAGTTCAAGCATTGTGAATTCAGGGTTATGAGTTCTATCCATGCCTTCATTTCTAAAGTTTTTACTTATTTCATAAACTTTGTTAAATCCTCCAATGATTAATCGTTTCAAATATAACTCCACAGCTATTCGGAGATAAAGTTTTTCATCAAGGGTAAAATGGTGCGTAGTAAATGGACGTGCGTTTGCGCCTCCATAAATTGGCTGTAGAACTGGTGTTTCTGCTTCTATATAATCTAATTTATTGAGATACTCTCTTAGAGCATTAATAATTTTATGTCGTTGTATAAATATATTCTTATTAGCAGGATTAGTTATAAAATCAAGATGTCTATATCGATATCTTGATTCAATATCATCAAAACTATTAAAAGCTTCGCCCTCTTTTTCTTTTAAATTAGGAAGTGGACGTATGTTTTTACTTAACAACGATACCTTTCTACATCTCAAAGTAAATTCTTTTGTTTTTGTATAAAACATCTCGCCCTCAACGCCCAAAATGTCCCCGATATCCAAATTATGCAAGTAAACATTATAAGAAGATTCATCCATGTCTAGATTTTTATTTGACATATATAGTTGCAATCTATCATCATCTGATTGAATGTTTATAAATGCAGCTTTTCCCATATTTCTTATAGATACAATTCTACCAGCAGTGCTGTATAAGTTATTATCATTAATATTTATTGTTTTCTCATTTTCAACAATAGAAGAAACAGAATCTTTTAAATCAAAATTATGAGGAAATGGATCTATTCCTTGATTTATAAAATTATTTAATTTTTCTATTCTGATATCAATTAAATCATCAATTTTTCTGCTATTATCACTCACTATTTCTCCATTTTATTTAGTAGGCAGTGTCTTATAAATGAATCAATCTGTCCATCCATAATATCAGACACATTAGATGTTTCATATTTTGTTCTATGATCTTTTACTAAGTTGTATGGATGGAAAATATAAGATCTAATTTGGCTACCCCATTCAATACTTTTCTTAGCTGAAACTATATCTTTTAAGTTAGTACTTTTAGCATCTAATTGGTATTGAAATAATTTTGACTTTAATAATTTTATTGCTGTTTGCTTGTTCTTTAACTGACTTCTTTGATTTTGGCATTGAACGACAAGACCAGTCTCTAAGTGAGTTATTCTTACAGCAGAGTCAGTTTTATTGACATGTTGTCCACCGGCACCACTTGCTCTGTATGTATCGATTCTTATATCTTTATCATTTATTTCTATATTTATATCATTATTAATTATGGGATAAACAAAAACAGCCGCAAATGAGGTATGTCTTCTATTGTTTGAGTCGAAAGGAGATATTCTTACAAGTCTATGTACGCCTGACTCAGAAGAAAGGAATCCATAAATAAACGGAGAGTCAATTTCAATAGTAACCTCCTTAATTCCTGCCTCATCACCATCTTGATAGTCAATTATTTTATATCCATAATCATTTTTTTCGCACCATCTAATATACATTCTATATAGCATAGACACCCAATCCTGAGATTCTGTCCCCCCAGCACCTGGATGGATTGTAAGAATAGCTCCAAGACTATCATGCTCTCCATTCAGCATCATTCTTGTTTCAAAAGACTGAAATAATGATTTAAATGAGCTATACCTATTCAGAATATCTTTATTTAACTCTTCTCCTAATGATATTAATTCAATATCATCATTTAGCTCATTAAAAGATTGTTGTAGCATATGCAGTTCTTTTATATCCTTATCAAGATAGCTAATAATCTTTAAAGTTTCTTTAGCCTTGTCTGCGTCATCCCAAAAACCAGATAGAACTGTATCCTTATTTAGCTCATCTTTCCTTTTTAAAATTTTATCAGTATCTATTTTTTCTTTCACTTCACTGTATCGTGATTTGATATTATTGAAGGAACGTATAAATTCATCAATTTTCATTAATAGTTTACTATCCTTTCAAGAGATGAGAGCATGCTAATAGTAGCATCTACATCGTGGGTTCTTAAAATATCAACTTTATTTTGCGCTAGATAAGAGCTAACACCAAGTGTAGCAGGTAGTCTGTCATCAGGAGTGTCACTTTCATATTGCAGAAAAGACTTTCGTGAAATCCCATAAACAACGGCATATCCAATTTCTTTAAACTTCTGGATATTTCTTACTATTTCATCATTATGAAAAATTGTTTTTCCAAAACCAATACCAGGATCAATATATATATTATCTCTTTTTATCCCACAAGAAATTGCATTATTCGCTCTTTTATTAAGAAAATGAATAATATCATTCACTACATCAATGTATGTAGGAGAGTTTTGCATCGTTTGAGGCTTACCTAGCATATGCATAATTATTATTGAAGCATTCATTTCAGATATTAATTCAAGTAGCTTTGAGTCTTCTCCACCGGTTATATCATTTACAATATCAAATCCATTAGAAAGCGCAAACTTAGCGACATCATATTTGTATGTATCTATTGAAAATCTAAGATTAGGGTAATTTTTTATAAAAGGAACAAAATTAGAAAGCCTATTAATCTCTTCTTCTATACTTATTGATGAAGCTCCTGGTCTTGATGATTCACATCCAATATCGATTATATCAGATTTTTTCATATTATCCAGCGCTCTTTCTATTTCTGTATTGATAGTTGCTGTGCTTTTACTATAGAAAGAGTCTGGGGTAATATTCAATATACCCATAACTTTAACTTTATGTTTCATTAATCAATCCTTAGGAGTTGATGAGGATCGTCTTCTAGTTCTTTTTTTTGGTTTAGAGTCATCCTCTTTAGAAGGATTGTAGCCATTTGTTAAAATATCATTAAACTGATTAGCATCTATGGTATCATACTCTAATAAGGCATTTGATAAATCATGAAGTTGATTCATATTTTCATTTAGTATATTTGTAGCGTTATCTTCTGCATTTTTTATAAGAATAGTAATTTCATTGTCAATGATTTCAGATACATGGTCACTTGTGTTTCTTTTTTCATTAAAATCTTTACCTAAAAATACTTCTTCATTATTTTGTCCGTATTTCATAGGGCCAATTTTATCACTCATTCCCCATTCGCAAACCATTTTTTTAGCAATATCAGTAGCAACGGATATATCATTGCCGGCGCCCGTTGTCGTATCAGCAAAAATAATTTTTTCAGCGCATCTTCCACCCATAAGTATATCTAATCTACCTAATAGATAGCTTCGGGAATAATTATATTTATCTTCTACTGGAATTTGAGCAGTTAAACCTAAAGCCTGTCCCCTTGGAACTATAGTAACTTTATGAACAGGATCAGAATTCTTTGTATGGTAAGCAACAAGTGCATGCCCTGATTCATGGTATGCAGTTATTCTCCTATCTCTATCGGTAATTATCATACTTTTTCTTTCAACTCCAAGCATAACTTTATCTTTTGCATTTTCAAAGTGTGACATTTTAACTGTTTTAAGCCCATCTCTTGCAGCTAATAGGGCTGCTTCATTTACTAAATTTTCTAAATCTGCTCCAACAAGCCCTACTGTTGATTTTGCTATCACCATTAAATCAACATCCTTATCCATTTTTATCTTTTTTACATGAATCTTTAGAATTTGTTCTCTTCCAAGTTGAGATGGGCTGTCTACTACAATTTGCCTGTCAAATCTTCCTGGTCTAAGTAATGCCTTATCTAGGACATCTGGCCTGTTTGTCGCAGCTATAAGAAATACATTATCATTTGTGTTGAATCCATCCATCTCTACAAGAATTTGATTTAATGTTTGCTCTCTTTCGTCATGACCTCCTCCGAGACCTGCACCTCTTTGCCTTCCAACAGCATCAATCTCATCGATAAAAATTATACTTGGAGAATTTTTCTTCGCCTGTTCAAACAAATCTCTAACTCGGCTCGCACCTATTCCTACGAACATTTCGACAAATTCTGCGCCACTGATGCTAAAAAAAGGAACTTTGGCTTCACCAGAAACAGCTTTTGCAAGAAGTGTTTTACCTGTTCCCGGAGGGCCAAGTAAGAGTGCACCTTTGGGAATTTGTGCCCCCAGACTCTTATATTTACTAGAATTCTTTAAGAAGTCTACTATCTCCTTAAGTTCAACCTTTGCTTCATCGCATCCAGCAACGTCCTTAAATGTTATTTTAGGGTTTTCTGAAGAAACAAGTACCGCTTTACTCTTTGCGAAGCTAAATATTCCACCCTGTCCGCTTGGGCCTTGCATTCTACGCATTATAAAAAACCAAAATAGTATAATCAACAGCCATGGTGAGAATTGTATAAGATAATCAAATGCAGACATTGTCGCATCTTTAAATTCATATTGGATGTTTTTATTATTCCATTCAGACGTAATTTCAAGAGAGACTTCCGGCAGGACAGTGATTACATAACTGAATGTTTCCTCATTGCCATATTCATCGATTGAACTCTGCTTTTCAAATAACTTTCCCTTAAAGGTTCTACCAGTAATCTCAGCAGATTCTATTAAATCTTTTTCAAGATAATTTTGATACTCAGTGTATGAAATTTCCTTAGACTCTTCAAAGGGTGAAAAACTATTAGCAATTGTAAGTGCTACAATAACAATAACTATCCATATGAATATATTGCCAAGAATTGCATTAAAAGGAGTTTTATTATTTTTATTATTTTTCTTTTTGCTCATTTACATCCACCAGTTTATATAAAGATTCTAAAGATCTATACTTTTCATTATAATCTAACCCGTAACCTACAACAAAATCATCTTCTATACTAAAGGCTACCCAATCAATCTTGATAGTAAATTTATAAACATCTGGCTTAAATAAAAATGAAACAATGCGAATATCTATGGGGTTAAGTTTTTGTAGATTAGTAATAATGAAATTAATTGTATTGCCAGAGTCTATAATATCTTCTACAATTAGTATTTTCTTACCTTGAAGGTTTAATTGTTTAAAATCAGAGTGAATTATATCTCCTCTTGTTGTTCCAGAATATGATTTTATTTTAATAAATTCAATTGAGATATTATTTGATATTTTTCTAATTAAGTCTGACATAAACATAAAAGAACCCTTTAAAACACAAATAACAATAATCTCATCATCTTTATTGTAATGCCCAGATATAGAGTTGCCGATCTCTTTAATACGAGATTGTATTGTTTTTTGATCAATAATCTTTTCAAGCTTCATTATAGTATATCTTTATGTGAAACTTTAACCAAATCATCTCCAATTAAACTATTTTCAGCAATAGCAATGTGAGGGACCCAAACTATCCCTCTATTAGCTTCAATGATAGGAATTTTTTTTCTTAATAGCGTTGGAATATTATTGCTATTAAATAAGTCTGAAACTTTAATACTTCCTAGATTCTTTAGTTTTATCTTATCTCCATGATGCCATCTTCGCACATACATACCTTTATTAATCTGATATTTGGGTAAAATTAGAAAACTTTTATCTGATGCTGGGTGTTTATCTGCAGAGTAATTATAGATGCTAAATTTGGAATTTAGCCACTCCACGCCATTTGAAAGTTTTTTACACAATTCTAAATGATATCATAAGAATGCTGTCAGTAAGATAAATATCAAGATTATCCGATAAGTATAATTTGTTTATTTTCAAATTATTATTCATAGACGTATATAGCTGGGTCCAAAATTTCTTAGACTTTACAATATGTATACTATAATGTTTCTTTATTTGACCTTGAATTATCATTTTAAAAGCATATAAATCATATGATTTGGCGATTAGAGCGTTTATTGATAGAATATTATTTGTTTTATTGAAATCTACATATTTATAGTTTATCAAGTTTTTTTTTGTTATAAATAAATTATGTCTATCTATTTTTATATCATAATTACTTAGTAGAGTTTTATGATAATTATCATTCTTTAAAATTTTTGGGAGAATCACATTTCTAACTCTATTTCTTTTCAATTGATTGTTATTATTTGTTAAATCATATATAAAATCTATTTTATGTTTATCTATATCTTTTTCAATTTCATTCCTTCTAATCGAAAGCATTGGTCGTAGTATCTTTTTATTACTAAATGGAATTAATGAATAATCATCTTTATCATTTTGCATATAGAGAGTCTCTATTAAATCATTATAATTATGGCCAGTAACTACGAAATCATATTTATCATGTTTTATTATATTTTTAAAAAAATCATATCTCATTACTCTTGCTTTATGTTCAAAATTATTTTTAGAAGCAATTTTAGAAGACCTTATGTATAAGGGAATTCCATACTGAGAAATAATTTTTTTGCAAAGTTTCAGTGATGCAATGGAACTAGAGGTTGTATTGTAATTATAGTGTGCTACACCAATTTTGAAATTATATTTTTTACTTAATTCAAACATACATTGGAATAGAAACATGCTGTCTATTCCACCTGAAACAGCAATCAAATACGAAAAATTAGATATCTTATTACTTGTGTTTTTAGTTAGATATCTATCTATTGTAGTAATATGTTTCATAGGTCTAATATTATATAATAATGACATAATAAATAAGTATATTATTAAAAGATAAATTTTTGTTAATTAGTTTAGTCTATTGAAGAATTCGAATAAAAAAATTAGTAAACCCTTATTTAATTTTATACAGATACTACTGAGTATTATATATATTCCTGTTGTTATTATTATATTTTCTATAAGCTTGATGCCAGGCTTGTACGTTTCTATTTATATTTATACAGGCTTTTTATCTAATGTTGATCTAATATCGCAGATATTCATATATGGTTGCTGTATTTCTATGACCTATATATTTTTTGGAGTAACTCAATTGTTCTTAGTGGGGGCAATTTATAGAGTTTTTCCTTTTAAAGTAAAAGAGGGAAAATACCCATTCAGGTCATCCATGTGTTTAAAATGGGCATTTAATTCATCTCTGCTAAAGCTTATTAAGCTTACTTTTCTTGATTTTGTTACGCCCTCATTCTTGAATATACTTTTTTTCAAAATGATGGGAGCTAAGATTGGAAAAAATGTTCAGATAAATTCAATTAGAATAACTGATCCTTGGCTTTTAATTATTAAGGATGATGCGATGATCGGTGGACATGCAAATATAAATGGACACACATTTGAAAATAATAATATGATTTTTAAAACTGTAGAAATAGGATCTAAGGCAACTATTGGAGCTTCTTCAATAATCTGGCCAAATACAAAAATTGGAAATTATAGTAC
>CAYNPP010000063.1:0-8953 GCA_964399095.1 uncultured bacterium
GGACTCATGAACATCCTACACTAGCAATGCTAGATGCAATGAGTTTATTTGAAAGATTTAAAACCTTTGATAATCTCAAAGTTGCAATTATTGGTGATATACTTCATAGTAGAGTTGCCCTTTCAAATATTTATGCTTTAAAGACTCTAGGCGTTGAAGTTAAATTGTGTGGTCCTCCACATCTAATCCCCACTTTTTTTAGTGAGCTTGGTGTAGAGATAAGCTATAATATTGATGAAATCATTGATTGGGCAGATGCAATTAATGTTTTAAGAATTCAACGCGAGAGAATGGGGATTGGATTGATTCCATCTGTAAGAGAGTACAGAGAAACATTTGGTATTACAAAGGAAAGAATTGAAAAATATAAGAAAGAGTTAGTGATAATGCATCCAGGTCCTATAAATAGGGGGGTTGAATTAGATGGTGATATTGCAGATAGCGAGAACTCAATCATATTGGATCAGGTATTAAATGGAGTTGCAATAAGAATGAGCATACTCTATCATCTTCTTTCAAGTGGAGAAGCTATTGTTGATTAAAGCAGATAAGAAATTAAATGGGAAATGGATATTAAAAGGGGGAAAAATATTTGATCCCTTTAAAAAGGAATATTTAAAAGGAAACATATATATAAAAGATGGGAAATTTGTTGAATTAACAAAGAAAGATATAAAAGGTGCCAATACCCTTGATTGTTCTGGAAAAATAATTACTCACCCATTTATTGATATCCATGCTCATTTTAGAGAACCTGGTAGAGAGGATAAGGAAACGTTGCTTAGTGGATCTATTGCAGCTTTGTATGGTGGTTATACAACTGTGTGTATAATGCCTAATACTAATCCACCAATAGATTCTCCAGAGTTAATTAAATTCATCGTTGAAAAAACATCTGATTTTCCTGTTTCTGTGATTCCAATAGGTGCAATCACCAAATCTCAAAAAGGTAAGGAACTGACAGAGGTTGCCCAGATGGTCAAGGAAGGTGCAATTGCAATTTCAGATGATGGTATCCCGGTTGAAGATAGTAGAATAATGCGATTTGCATTAGAATATGCAAAAATGTTTAGCATACCAGTTATTAATCATGCTGAGGATGTTTTCCTGAGAAATGGGGCGGTAATGAATGAGGGAATTGAATCAACAAAGCTTGGATTAGCTGGCAGTCCCCATGTGACCGAGTCTATAATGGTTTCAAGAGATTTAATGATAAATGAATATGTAGGTGGAAGGTTACATGTCCCACATGTCTCGAGTAATGAATCAGTGCAAATGATTAAAAGATATAAAAAATCATATAATACCATTACAGCAGAAGTAACACCACATCATATATATTATAATGACTCGTGTGTATCCAATTTTAATACAAATTTTAAAGTAGCTCCTCCTATTAGATCAGAAAAACACCGCTTATCATTAATTGCAGGGCTAAAGGATGGGACCATTGATTGCATAGCAACAGACCATGCACCTCACAACATTGAAGAGAAAGAAAATGATTTTAATCATGCATCATGTGGGATGATAGGCCTTGAAACAGCATTCTCAAGTTCTTATACAGTACTAGCAAAAAATCATTTTACTTTTGAAGAAATTATTTCATTTTTTACAGATGCACCATGTAAAGTAATGAATATTAAAAAAGAATTCTTGAATAAGAAACAAGATGTTGAGATTGTTATAATAGATTTAGAAAAGAAATGGAGTGTAAAAGAGGAAGATATAAAGTCTAAATCATCCAACTCTGGGTTTATAGGTGAGGAGTTACAATCTAGAGTTATACATACTATATCTGGTAATAATAGTTTTTCAAATAAATAAATATAATAAATGGAGATTTAATGTTTACAATTGACAACACTATAACATTATTTTTTTTAATATTACTTCAACTGGTTTTGGGATTTGATAATTTATTGTATATATCTCTTGAATCAAAAAAGGCTCCAAAAGAGAAGCAGGCCATGGTCAGAAGGTGGGGAATTGGGCTTGCAATATTTTTAAGGATAGTCCTTTTATTTATCGTAGTTGGTCTCGTAGATGCATTCAAGGACTCTCTATTTAAAATAAATATCAATGGTGTAATTTATAGCGACTTTAATTTCCATAGCCTCATTGTTTTGATAGGTGGAATCTTTATTATGTATACAGCTGTTAAAGAGATTACTCACATGCTTGTAGTTGATCACCTTGACTCGGATTCTGGCGAACGAAAGTCAACTAAGAGCGTAATATTCTGGATTGTACTAATGAATCTCATTTTCTCATTTGATTCCATATTAAGCAGCATGGCTTTAACAGATGTTTTTGCAATTATGGCAATATCAATTGTAGTATGTGGAGTGCTTATGGTATGGCTTGCTGATAACGTTGCTGAATTTCTGGAAAGAAATAGAATGTATGAGGTACTTGGACTTTTTATTTTATTTATTGTTGGAATTATGCTTATATCCGAGGGTGGTCATTTGGCTCATATGACTTTATTTAATTATGAAATAATACCGATGAGCAAGGCAACTTTTTATTTTATAATATTTATCCTGGTTGTTATAGATATAGTTCAGTCTAAATATCAAAAAAAGTTATTATCTAGTAAATCTAAACATTGAGATTATGGTATATACATATCTGTTATTGTCTTTTCTAATACCTCTGCCGCACTAGAAAATGTTTCAGAAAGAGTGGGGTGTGGGTGTATTGATAAAGCAATATCTTCTGAGTATGATCCCATTTCGATTGCAAGAATCCCCTCACCAATTAAATCTCCAGCATTATGTCCAACAATGCCAACTCCTATAATTCTTTTTGTATCTGGTTCCTATAAAATTTTAGTTTTTCCATTAATTTTATCCATTGAGAGTGCTTTTCCACTTGCTTGCCATGGGAATTCTGATTTTTCATATGAAATATTTTTTTCTATTAATTCCTCTTCTGTATAGCCCGCCCATGAGATTTCTGGATCTGTAAATATTACTGCTGGGATTGCTTGAGGTTCAAACGCACTAGCAATACCGCTACAAACCTCAGCTGCTACTTTACCTTCATGTGTTGCTTTATGTGCAAGCATTGGATTACCTGTAATGTCACCAATTGCAAAAATATTTTTTATATTTGTTCTTCTATATTCATCAACTAAAATAAATTTATTACTATCAATTTTTATTCCAGCATTCTCTAGCATAAGATTATCAGTATTTGGAGTTCTCCCTACAGAGACTAAAACTTTTTCATAAGAATTTGAAATTTCTTTACCATTAGAATCCATAGTAACTTTAACATTATTTTTATTGTTTTTTGCTGATATAACTTTAGTGCTAAGTAAAATATTATTTAATCTCTTATCTAATGATTTCTTTAATATATCTACTAGATCTTTATCAGCTCCTGCTAATACCCTAGGCATAAACTCAACTACATCTACTTTAGTACCTAAAGATGAATAAACGCCAGCCATTTCTAGGCCAATGTATCCTCCACCAATAACAAGCATAGTTTCTGGAACTTTTTCAAGTGATAATATTGATGTAGAATCTAAAATATTTTTATGATCTACTTTCATGAATGGTAAGTTGCTTGGTCGAGAACCAGTTGCAATTATGCAATGATCAAAATTTATAATTTCTTCTTCTTTATTATTTTTTAAAATAGTTATTGATTTATCAGATAGAAAATTAGCATGTCCATTAATAATAGAAACATCTCTTTGTTTTGCTAGGAGTTTAATTCCTCCACCTAATTTTTTAATTACTCTATTTTTCCAGGATTGAATTTTTTTCATTTCAATTTTAGGCTCACTAAAAGTTACACCGGCTTTATTGATTGAGGCAGCATCATTTATCACATTAGATAGATGTATTAGTGTCTTTGAAGGGATACAACCTCTATTTAAGCATACTCCCCCAAGGGAATCATCCTTTTCTATTAGTGTCACTTCATTACCTAAGTCAGAGGCTCTAAATGCAGCAGCATATCCCCCTGGGCCAGATCCTATTACAACAACATTATTTTTTTTAGTCATATTTAAAATCCTATTAAATTATTTTGAAAGTACTTTGCCTAGTTGAACTGTAAATTTTGCAGCGGCAGCTCCATCAATGAGTCTATGGTCATATGACATTGAAAATGGTAGAATCAACTTTCTTTGAATTTTTTTATTTATATAGAAAACTTTTTCTTCAGCTTTTGAAAAGCCAAGTATTGCAGCTTGATATGGAACAACTATTGGAGTAAAGTATGTACCTCCAATGCCCCCCAAACTTGAAATTGTTATTGATGCACCAGAGATATCATCCATAGTAAGATTTTTTTTATGAGCTTGATTTGCAAGTACTGTTAGTTCTGAACTTATCTCTTTAAGTGATTTTTTTTCACAGTTCCTAATGACAGGGACTACTAATCCATGGATGGTATCTACAGCAATCCCAACATTTATATATTTTTTTATTATCATCTTATTTCCATCGTTGCTTAGAGAGCTATTTATTTGTGGATACTGTTTTATTGCTTTACATAGAGCTCTGATGTAAAAAGGAATAAGAGAGACTTTGATATTTTTATCTTTATTATCATTTTTTAATTTTTTATATGATTTATACATCTGCGTTATATCAGCTGAGTCAAATTGCGTAACTTGAGGAATATTTTTCCATGATTTAGTCATATTCTTCCCGGTTACTATTTGAACATTTGATAAGGGTCTTTGCTCAATTAGACCCCATTCCCCAAATTTATGATCAATATTTGCATCATCTTTTTCATTAGTAATCTCTGAGATAAGATCTTGCTTCATCAACTCAATTTCATTTTTTAAAATTGTCTTTAAATCTTGAGGATTTAATCTGTTAGAATCTGATTTTAGATGCTCACTTACATAGTCCAGAACATCTTGCTTATCTATTCTTCCTTTTTCACCTGATCCACGAACAAGTGCAATGTCACAACCAAGGTCTCTTGCTAGCTTTCTTGTAGATGGACTAGCCAATACAGGAGAGGTATTATTTTCATTAGCCTCAATATTTGATATCTCAGGAATATCTATTGGGGTATCATTGTTAAGTGCATTTATTTCAATTTCTTTAGCCTCTTCTTGAATTTCTGGTTGTCCTTCTTGTATTTCATTGTTTTTTTTCAGCTCAGCTACATCTTTAGCATCGTTATCTATAGGATTGATTAAAAATATTTTCTCTCCTGGAGAAATTATTTGACCATTTTTTACGAATATTTCTTTAACAGTTCCATCTACTTCTGACGGAATTTCCATTGATGCCTTATCTGTTTCAAGGATGAGCAAAGCATCATCTTTTTTTACAGAATCTTTTTCCTTGACTAAGACTTCTCTTACTTCAACATCTTTAATTCCCTCTCCTAATTCAGGTAGTAAAATTTCCATAACTCAATCTAGCACTGTAAGGGGTTAATTTTATCAGGATTTATTTTATATTTTTTTATAACTTTCTGGACTAGCATTTCATCTACTTTATTTTGTTTCCTCAGAGCATGTACAGCAGCTAATGTTATGTAGTATTTATTTATTTCAAAAAAATCTCTAAGCTCTTCTCTACTACCACTTCTTCCAAATCCATCTGTTCCAATAGAAGTAAAATCACAGTTTATGTAGGGTGATATTTGCTCTGAAACCAGTTTAACGTAGTCAGAGCACGCAATTATTGGGCCTTTTGAATTATCAAGGGAATTTTCAAGGTATGATATTTTTTTATCTTTCTCTGGATTTAACAAATTCCATCTAGTAGCATTTTCTGCATCTTTATGTAGCTCACTATAGCTAGTAACGCTCCAAACATCAGAATCAATTCCCCAGTCTTTCTTTAGTAGTTTAGATGCTAAAATGACCTCATTTAGTATTGGTCCACTCCCTAGCAGCTGCACAGACATTTTAGAAGGCTCTGAGTTTATCAGTTTATACATTCCTTTTATTATTCCATCTTCAATATTATCTGGAAATTTTGGATGCACATAGTTTTCATTCTCTAATGTGAGGTAGAAAAAAACATCCTGATTTTCTTTATACATTATTTTCATTCCATATTGAATTATTACTGCAATTTCATATGAATAGGCAGGGTCATATGCCTTTAAATTAGGGATTGTTGAGGCTATTAGGTGACTATGTCCATCCTGATGCTGTAAACCTTCTCCATTCAAGGTTGTTCGACCTGCTGTACCACCAATTAAAAATCCTTTTGTCCTCATATCAGCTGCGGCCCAAATAAAATCTCCTACTCTTTGAAATCCAAACATTGAGTAGTAGATAAAAAATGGAATCATCTGCTGTGAATGATTTGAGTATGATGTCCCAGCGGCAATAAAGGATGACATCCCTCCAGCTTCACTAATCCCCTCTTCAAGGATTTGTCCATCTGTTGCTTCTCTGTAGTATAAAAACTGATCAGAGTCTACAGGATCATATTTTTGACCTAAATGTGAATATATTCCTATTTGTCTGAAAAGAGGCTCTATGCCAAAAGTTCTTGCTTCATCTGGAATAATCGGAACAATTCGTTTTCCTATATATTCATCCTTCACTAAAATTGTAAGTAGTCTAACAAAAGCCATGGTTGTTGAGATTTTTCTATTATCAGAGCCCTCTAAAAGTTCATTGAAAATATGAAGGGGGGGGACATCAATTCTTTCTGCAAGATCAGTTCTATTTGGGATGTATCCTCCTAAGGTATCTCTCCTATCCTTGAGATATGAAATTTCTTCGCTATTTTCACTTGGCTTGTAAAAAGGTGCTTGAATGCAATCTTCATCATTTATAGGAATATCAAATTTTGATCTAAATTGAAGCAGCTCTTCATCATTCAATTTTTTTTGTTGATGAGTAATGTTTCTACCCTCACCTGATTCTCCTAGGCCATAACCTTTTATTGTTTGTGCTAATATGACTGTTGGCTGCCCTTTATGTTCAACTGCATCTGCATATGCAGCATAAACTTTTGCTGGGTCATGCCCTCCCAATCTCATTTCTCCAAGTTCATCATCAGTTAAATGATCAACCAGTGATAGCAATTCGGGTGATTTTGACCAAAAGTGTTCTCTGAAGTATGCACCACCCTCGACAATATATTTTAACTGATCACCGTCAACTATTTCATTTAATCTTTGTACAATGAGATTATTTTCATCTTTCTCAAATAGAGCATCCCAATCTGAGCCCCATATTACCTTGATAACATTCCATCCAGCTCCTCTGAAAGCTGATTCTAATTCCTGAATTATTTTACCGTTTCCTCTTACGGGTCAAACAAGCCTTTGTAAAATACAGTTTATTACAAAAATAAGATTATCAAGTGATTCTCTGCTTGCAAGAGTTAATGCCCCTAGTGATTCTGGTTCATCCATTTCACCATCACCAAGGAAAACCCATACTTTTCTATTTGCATTGTTGCGTATTCCTCTGTCTTGTAGATAGTGCATGAACCTTGCTTGGTATATCCCTGTTATCGAAGCCAACCCCATTGATACCGTCGCAAACTGCCAAAAATTGGGCATTAGCCAAGGATGAGGGTAGGATGATAATCCCTCCTGTCCATCCTTTAACTCTCTCCGAAAGTTATGCAATTGTTTTTCAGTAATTCTGCCTTCAAGGAAAGCTCTTGAATATATCCCCGGAGATGCGTGACCTTGAACATATAACAAATCACCGCCATCAAGATTTTCGCCCTTTATAAAGTGATTAAAAGCAACTTCGTACAATGTCGCAGATGAAGCATAAGTAGATATATGTCCACCAATTCCTTCATTATTTCTGTTTGCTCTTACAACCATTGCCATTGCATTCCATCTAATTAGTGACTTTATTCTACGTTCAATAGATCTATCTCCAGGATAGGGTTTTTGAGAATCCAAAGATATAGTATTTACATATTCTGTATTAGCAGAGAATGGTAGTTTTATTCCATTTCTTCTTGAATAATCAATTAATCTTTCTAAGATAAAATGAGTACGATCTGCACCTTTTTCATCAATTAAAGCACTAATAGATTCAATCCAATCTCTTGTTTCTTGGGGGTCAGTATCAAGGATATTATTATTTATTTGCATAGTAATAATTTACTGATATAATCAAATTTAGACTAGTTATGATTATGACGTAAAATTGAAATTAATTTTTCCCATCCATGTTTTTCAAGTAGAGAATTCATGTATTTGTAACCTCTTCCATAAACAGGATCATTGCTCTCGGACATTGATTTCTTTAAAATTGTTGATAGTTTTGTGTTTACATTATCATATATCAGTGCAGACCCCAGGTTACAAAATCCTTCTAATTTATCTCTGTGGAGCCTAATATTATTATAGTCCACCCAAACATGCATAAGTTCATGAGCTAAGACTGCTTCAAATTCTACCTTATGCAATCCCCATAGGGTATTAATTGAATATTTGTTGTTTTTAAAATAAGTTAAAGCTTTAATTGTCTCTTTATGGTGTTGTGAGACATTACTTATCTGACTTTGTAATATTTCCTTCGGTGTAATGTTAACTTCAAATTCGTTTATATCAATATATATGCCAACATTACTAAGAACCACTAAAACATTTTCAATTGATTTTAATTTTTTTGATTCTGAATTTATTATTGAGGATTCGCATAATGAGCACATAAATCTACCATCATTAAATTGAAATCCACCATCGGTAATTCTTTTGCTAATAATACGCGAGCATGTGCTACAGAAATTTCCATTTTCCATATGATTTTGATGAAATTTATTTCCCCAGGCATCTTGCATGTAGTCTTGGACAATCATATCATCACATATATCACATAGAGTTGTCCCTATTGGAATTCCGGATGTCAATGAAGGAATTATAATAAAAATTAGTAATATTTTATATTTATACATTATTTTGATATTATGATAGTAACTAATATTATAAATTACTATACAATTAATCATCAATTATTAATGAAAATAGCATT
>CAYNPP010000064.1:0-8892 GCA_964399095.1 uncultured bacterium
ATAAGAGATGCACTAGAATCAATAGATATTTGCTCAATTGAAGTCCACTTATCTGATATTATGAAAAGAGAAGACTTTAGAAAGATATCTGTTATTAAGGATGTTTGTAAAGGACAGATATATGGATTAGGGAAGAACTCTTATTTAGATGCAGTAAAAAAATTAGAGAGGCTTGTAAAATGAATTTAATTTTAGGGTTATTTATTTTTTTATTTATATCATGTGATTCTCCATCTGAAAATTTTATAAATGACCCTGGATTCGGAGAATGTCCAATAGCAAATGGTTGCGAATGTGAATCATCAGATTCATGCCCAGAAAAATCAGAATGCAAACAGTTAAAAAGAGGGAAATATTGCGTCCCTCAAGAAGGTTCAATTGTCCCCCAATTTATTGGCATTGACCAATTTGGAAATGAGTTTAGCCTATACGATTTAGCTTTTAAAGGTAAGCCGATACTTATAGAAATATGCTCAGCTGGTGGAAAGGCTTGCAATGAATTATCAGCATGGCTCGCACGTAAAAATAATGATGTTTTAAATAGAGGGTGGTTTAAAGAAAATTTTTTAGATATTAGAGATTTAATTGATAAGGGCAAAATGTATTGGATAAAAATTCTTCATATAGATGAAAATAAAAATCCTGCAACATCAAAAACTGTCATGGATTGGCATGATAAATATCCTCATCATAACATCATTTCATTGGCAGATCCCAAATCAAAAATGAAGACATGGGTCCGTCCGGAGGGGATGCCATGCATGATATTGTTGGATGAAAAAATGATTATAAAAGCTAGAGACATGAGAGGGATTGAATTTTCTATTGATAAACTTTATAGGATGTTGGATTAATAATTATGTTTTTTAATAATAAATCAAATTCATATTCTATTAAAGGGAAGCTCAATTATTTAATCGAAATCATTCTATTAAAAGGAATAATATATCAGGTTATTATATTATCTCTAGTTGCGCTATCATTTATCATTTCTTCAACTGTATTTATATATTTTATTGCATCAGATAATACAACAACCAGCAATTTAAATTCAAACTTATGGAGAAGTTTCTTATGGCTATTAGACCCTGGGAATCTTGCAACTGCGGCAGATGAAGGGGGATATTTTTATATATTAATAGCCCTCTTCACATCTCTTGTAGGACTTATTATTATAAGTACATTAGTTGGTTTTATTATAGCCGGGATAGATGGACTAATTTCTGAATATAAAAAAGGAAGGTCTCAGGTATTAGAAAAAAATCATATTGTAATTTTAGGATGGGCACCTAAGATATATGAAATAGTAGATCAATTGATTGCAGGCTATGCCTTATCAACAAAAAAAACTATTTCAATAAAAAAGTTATGCATAACTATATTGGCCGAAAAAAATAAATCTGAAATGGAAGATCTTATTGAAGATTATTGCAAGGAAGGAAATAAAGCAAAAATTATTTGCAGATCTGGCAACCCGATATTAATGAATAAACTCGAGATGCTTTCACTCCCGAAGGCTAAATCTATTTTGGTCTTAGCTCCAGAGTTAGAAGACCCTGATTCTTATGTAATGAAAACAGTCCTTGCATTATCTAAAATTCTAGAAAACCATTCAAATAAAGATGAGCGGAGTATTATTGCAGAGGTGAGCAACAAGGAAAAGGAAAATGTTATAATTAATGCATTCAAACATAATAATATTGAAAATTATAATCTTTATACGGTGATGCCTGAAAAAATCATTTCTGCATTAATTGTTCAGACATCTATGCAAAATGGCCTTTCCAAAATGTATGAGGAATTGTTAAGCTTCAATGCCGATGAAAATGAAATTTACATTATAGATTTTGATTCAAAAAATAGTCGTGATATTGAGCTGAAAAATACTCTAATAGGGAAAAAGTTTAATCAAATTATAAATTGCTTTGATAATGCATCAATAATTGGATTAGTTGATAAAAATCATAAAATTAAGGTTAATCCTCTTGTTGATGGAACAACCATTATAGAAGAACATCACAAAATAATTGCTATTGCAAAGGATAGAAATTATATCATGCCATCAGATTCATTAAATGAGAAAATTGCTTCTATTCGTCCTGTCCGAACAAAAGCAAAATTAAATAGACCACACATAAATTTAGCTATTATAGGGTGGAATAGAAAAATATATGATATAATTGAAGAATTGGGAAAATATGTCAGTGAAGATACACCTTCCTATATCAAAGTGTATGCTAACATTGATTTTAAAACAAAGAAAGAAATTATTTTTGAAAATATAACGGGAATTAAATCGGATGATTTAATATTAAAGCAATCAAAAGCGCAGGCTAGCGCTAAAGTTCTAAAATCTGGGAACGTACGCACAGAATTAGAAATAAATAATATTTATATAGAATTTATTAAGGTTGATAATGATATAATGTGTCCTAAATTTTTCAAATCAGAAATGAAATCTCATAAATTCGAAAAAATTATTCTTCTTAATTACAGCGGTTTAAATAAGACCTCTAAAAGTGATTATTTGCTTCAAACAGATATCAATAGGAAAGAAAGAAGTGACTCAAAAACTATAGAAACTCTAATTAATTTAAAAGGATGTTTTAAAAATGACTTGAATATATCTTCTGTTGTAAGTGAAATTGAACTAGCACATAATAAAGCGATTGCTCCTAAATTTAAAAAATCAAGTGAATTTATTATTAGTGATCAAGTAATAAGTTATTATTTAGGTCAAGTTATCTATAAACCTGAATGTAGTAAAATTTATGAAGACATATTATTTTCTGCTGAAGGAAGTGAAATATATCTAAAACCAATTAGATTCTATTTAGAAGATTATGAAAATACAAATAAAATAGTATATGAAGATCTTATAAAGCAAGGAGTGAAAAAAAAGGAAGTGATTATTGGCTACTATGACCCAAGTTCAAAGATGAAAAAGCCTATCATCAACCCAAACAACAAAACTGAAATTATAATTACTAGTAAGCTCCTTGCTTTAACTATTTCTGAGGATTATTATTTTATCTAATAAATAATTTAAATATTATGCTTATTTATATATTAGGAACAGCTCAAGATGGCGGATATCCACACCCAGGATGCACAAAAACATGTTGCACGGAACTAGAGAGAGATAAAAATCTAGTAAGGTATGCGTCTTCGATTGCTCTTATTGATGAATCAAGTAGAGAGTATTGGCTACTTGATATAACACCTGATTATAAAAAACAAATTAGGCTCCTTGATTCATTTAATTGCTCATTAAAAGGGGTTTTTATCACACATGCTCATGTTGGACATTATCTAGGGATAATGAATTTTGGATTGGAGATTATGAATTTAGATAAGATTCCTGTATACGTGATGCCTAAAATGAAATTCTTTATGGAAAATAATCCAATGATTGAGCAGCTATCAATAAATAATAATATTGATATCCAACCATTACATGACAATTTACCTATAAATTTATATGAACAGTTTCAGATAATTCCGTTTGAGGTCCCACATCGCAATGAACTCTCTGAAACTGTTGGATTTAGAATAAGGGGGGAAAAGGAATCTGCCATATATTTACCAGATATAGATTCATGGGATGGCTGGGAAAATAATCTATGTGAATTAGTCAGTCAAAACAATTTTTTGTTTATTGATGGTACATTTTTCACTAAAGATGAAATAAAAAATAGAGATATCTCAAAGATTCCTCATCCAGAGATTGTACAAACAATGGATATACTATCTGACATTGATTTTGATATGAAGAAAAAAGTATATTTCATTCACTTAAACCATACCAATGATGCAATAAGAAACGATAGTGAATCATATCAAGAGATCATTGATAGTGGGTTTAACGTAGCAGAAGAAAAGTTGTCATTTAATATCAATTAATAATTTCATAGAGTTTTGGTTTAATTTTATTTTCTAATCTCTTTTCATTCCATTTAAGAAATTCATTTTTTTCAACACTTTTCTCTTCGTCAGAGTAATCAATATATTTTTTGCATTCTCTGCAGCAGCAGCCACCTAGTTTTTCATTACATTCATTACATTGAATAAATAGAATGTGACAAAGGTCATTTGCACAGTTTGTATGCTGGTCACTCTTATTACTGCATTGGTGACAGTTACTAAGTATGTCAGAGGTTACTCTCTCCCCCATTCTATTATCGAACACAAAATTTTTCCCTTTAAACTTTGATTCTATTTTTTTTTCTTTAACCTCTTTTGCATAGTTTATAATTCCTCCTTCAAGTTGATTTACATCCTCAAAATTATTTTTTAGAAGAAATGAACTAGCTTTTTCACACCTTATTCCCCCTGTACAATAAAGTAGAATTTTATTTTTTTCTTTACCTTTAAGTATTTTTTTTATTTTTGGAAGCAACTCTTTCGACCTATCAACATCTGGGATTACTGCATTTTCAAACCTCCCAACTTCACTCTCATAATAGTTACGAATATCAACAATAACTGAATTTGGGTCTTCAATGGCTTTGTTGAATTCAGATGGGGATAAATGTTCTCCCACATCATTAATGTTATATTGATTGCTGTTAATATCATAGGCTACAATTTCTTTTTTAACCTTAACCTGTAGCTTATAAAATGAAGCTCCCTCTTCAATTGCTCTTTTTAACATAATATTTTTTAGTAATGGGATAGAGCTTAGGTATTTAATAAAATCTTGTTCATTCATTTCAGGAACACTGATTTGCGCGTTTATTCCCTCTTCTGCTATATATATTCTCCCTAGAATATTTAGTGAACTTAAATTAAGATAAAGCTGCTCTCTAAGTTTAATAGGATTGCTAATCTTAGTATACCTGTAAAATGAAATAGTTAAACGCAAAAAATCTTCTACTTCTAATTGATTTTTTAACTCATTTCTACCTTTTTTGTTATAGAGCTGTTTTCTCATATCTTTTGAAATATATTATACAATATAATTAATATTATAGGATTATATTAGTTGACTAAAATAATGTAAATTACTATAACTTATTTGATGAGATAGAGATGAAAGCAAAATTCAAAAATATTAATGACTACACAAAAGAACTTACTTGCTCTGTAGATTGGAGCGATCTTAAAGATTCTTTTTCCATCGCCTTTGAAAAAATCAAATCAAATCACACTCCTGAAGGTGGACGCAAAGGGAAGGTCTTTGGTGTGCATTTAGAGATTTTCAAAAAAAATTATACCCCAGCAATTGAAGCAAAATTTGCAGAGGATTCCTTAAATCAATACTATAGGCAAGCAGTGGATTCTGAAGGTCTAAATCCAATAAGCCAGGCAAATGTAAGTAAATTAGACTTCTCAGAAGGGAATAAATTAGAATTTGTTCTTAGTTTTGAAGTAATCCCAGATATAAAGCTCCCAAATTACAAAAAAAAGTTTAAAATTGAGCTAACACGCTATATTCAATCAGAAGATGATGTAAATATGTCAATGGAGGAACTTAGACAGCAGCACTCTAACATCAAAACAGTTGACGATGGAGCACAATCAGGAAATTTTATAATGGGGGACTTTCAAGAGCTAGATGAAAATGATATCCCCATTATTGGTAAAAAATTAGATAAACAATATATAAAGCTTGGTGTAGGGGCATTTATAGGCTCTGCTGAAAAACAATTAATAGGTATTAAACCTGGTGAGAAGAAAAAAGTTACCGTTGATTATGGAGAGGGAAAATCTGCTAGATATGAGATAGATATACATAAGGTTGAAGAGCAGATACTTCCTGAAGTTGGTGATGATTTTGCAAAGACAGTATCACCTGAATTAAAATCATTAAGTGAATTAAAAGAAAAACTTAAGGAAAGCATCCAAAATTCAATTGATGATGATTATGAAAAGAGAAAAAGAGAAGAAATTATAAATTATTTTATAACCAAATCAAAATTTTCTCCCCCAGAATCAATGATAAAAAGGTATGTTGATAAATTAATTGAAGAACAAGAAGCTAACAATAAAAATAGTAACGTAGACCCAGAAAAGTTGAAAGAGCAAGCAAAAAAAGCTGCCGATTATAATGTAAAGTGGTATTTAATTAAAGATAAACTAATAAGTGAAATGAAAATATCATTTTTAGATAATGATATTGAAAAAGAAATTGATAAAATCATAAAAGAAAGTAAAGATGATGAGAAAAAAATAAGAGAATTTTTTTCTGATGAGAATAATAGGAGCTCTCTTGAAAGTAATTTATTAAATCAGAATCTTTTTGATAGTTTATATGAATTTGTTAATATCAAAGAAATAGAAAAGAGCACCTCTGAACTTAAAAAACAAAAATAAGGATTTTCCTGATGAATGAAAAAAATTCAATGTTAGTTCCGATTGTACTAGAAAGAACAGCCAATGGTGAGCGCGCAGTTGATATATATTCCAGATTACTTAATGATAGGATTATTTTCTTGGGGACTCCAATAGATGATAATATTTCAAGTTTAATAATTGCACAGTTACTTTTTCTTGAGTCTGAGGATTCTGATAAAGATATTTACATGTATATTAATTCTCCAGGAGGCGTTATAACATCAGGTTTCGGGATACTAGATACAATGAACTATATTAAACCAGATGTAGCTACTATATGCGTAGGGCAGGCAGCTAGCATGGCAGCGCTGTTATTGAGCGCAGGAGCTAAAGGTAAAAGATCTGCTTTAGAAAATTCAAGAGTAATGATTCACCAACCTTTAGGAGGAGTGCAGGGCCAGGCTTCAGATATAGAAATTCATACAAAGGAGATTTTATATCTTAGAGATAAGCTAAACTCCATTCTAGCAGCTAATACTGGGAAAACAGTTAAAACAATTCAAAATGATACCAATAGAGATAATTTTATGCCGGCCCAAAGGGCACTTGATTATGGTATTATAGATCAGATAGTAATGACAAAGTAATTAAGATGGATAAGATTGATAAAAATAACAATAATGATTTATCATGTTCATTCTGTGGCAGCGAGGACTCTGATGTAAATTTTCTTGTTGAAGGTGATGAAGCATACATTTGCGATGTATGCATAGAAAAAGCAAGTGAGATTGTACTCGAAAAATTAAAAGATGCCACCAAAAGGAATAAAGAGAATCAAACTCCAGAAAAAATAAAATTAATGTTAGATGATTTTATTATTGATCAAGATGAAGCCAAGAAGGTCCTATCTGTTTCTGTTTATAATCACTATAAAAGATTGAAAATGAATTTAAATGATAAAATTGAACTTGAGAAAAGTAACATTTTATTAATTGGCCCAACGGGTACAGGAAAAACACTACTTGCAAGGACTCTGTCAAAAGTGCTTAATGTCCCTTTTGCAATTGCAGATGCCACTGTATTGACAGAAGCGGGGTATGTTGGGGAGGATGTTGAAAATATCTTGGTTAGGCTATTTCAATCAGCAGATTATGATATTGAAAAGGCTGAAAAAGGTATTATTTATATAGATGAAATTGATAAAATTGCAAGAAAAGATGGAAATCCTTCGATTACAAGAGATGTATCTGGCGAGGGTGTTCAGCAGGCTCTTTTAAAAATATTAGAGGGCACAAAAGCAAATATCCCACCAAAAGGAGGCAGAAAACATCCTGAGCAGGATCTTGTTACCGTAGATACTTCTAATATATTATTCATTTGCGGAGGAGCATTCCAGGGGATAAATCATATAATAAAAAAAAGATTAAAGGGAACAGAAATTGGCTTCGATAATAATAAATCAAAGACAGTAATTGATGATGAGCTTATATTTGATGCTCAGCCTGAAGATTTATTAAAGTATGGATTTATACCTGAATTAATAGGTAGGCTCCCCATTATTGCCCCCCTAAAAAAATTAGATAAAAAAGCTCTATTTAGAATATTAACAGAACCAAAAAATGCCTTAATAAAGCAATATAAAAAATTATTTGAAATTGATGATATACATCTTGAATTCACCAAATGTGCAATTGATGAAATAGTAGAACAAGCTAACTCTAGAGATACAGGTGCAAGAGGATTACGATCAATATTAGAATCAGCCATGTTAGATTTAATGTATGAATTACCTTCGCTTAAAAATGTTGATTCTTGCCTTATATCTGCAGAGGTTATAAGGAAAGAGAAAAAGCCAACAATTACTTATATAAAACGTTCTGCCTAACACGCAATTTTAACTTATATTTTGTAAAGTGCTTTATATCACACAACCTATTGCTATTTATTAACATATTGTAACAATATAGTTATAGGTTTATTAGGAGATATTTAATAAATACTAAAAAATTTGTTTTCAAGGAGGAGTGGATATGTTATTTAATCGTAAAAATTTAGTCACAATATGCATGCTATCTTTACTTTTATGTTTAGGGTTTTCTCAGGATGTAACGTTATCATTAGATGGAAGCAACCTGAACTATAACAGCAGTGTAGATATATATGGATTTCAGTTTAATCACGATGGCTGCGCAAGTGGTGCAGCTGGCGGTGATGCAGCTGCGAATGGTTTTATGATTTCAGCAAGTGGATCAGTTGTACTTGGCTTTTCATTGACTGGAGGCTCGATTCCCGCAGGTTCTGGGACATTAGTCAATTTAGGTAGTGATGATTGTACAGAATCTACCATTACGGATTTTGTATTTTCAGGATCAAGCGGAAATGCTTTAGTTGTTGAATGGGGGGATGATTCTGGAGATGATGGTGGTAATGATTGCCCTAGTGGAGTCTATGACTGCGCGGGTGTTTGCGATGGAGTAGCTGAAGAAGATTGCGCAGGAGATTGTGGCGGATCAGCAACAGAAGATGATTGTGGTGAGTGTAATGGTGATGGATCAAGTTGTGCAACAAGTTTTATAGATATAACATACAGCAGTGATGCTGATATATATGGTTTTC
>CAYNPP010000065.1:0-3979 GCA_964399095.1 uncultured bacterium
ATCAATACCTCTCTATAATAATATATATATAAATAATTTTAATGTCAATATATTTAAGATTATTCTCATTTTTACTATAAGGGGGTAATACTGTCGCATATTATTTCATATTTTTTTTGTCTTTTATTATTTTTATCTACCCATGATTGCGAATGTATTCGCCCCTCTATGTATATTCTCTGACCCTTTTTTATATAATCTTTAGTAAACTCTGCAAGCTTGTCCCATGCAACTATATTATGCCACTCAGTGTGTTCCTTTTTATTTTTTTCAAGATCAAGCCATTGTTCATTAGTTGCCAAAGAGAACGTGCTTACAATAAATCCAGAGGGGGTATATTTTATTTCTGGATCCTGACCAACATGGCCAATAAGCATAACTTTATTTATACTATTTTTTGATATCATGTGTTTGTGGTATTGTTATATTGAATATAATTTCATTATTATTGGTATCAAAATTAATTGTTCCATTATGCGCTTCAATAATTTTTTTACAGATAGTTAACCCAAGGCCAAATCCATGCGCCCTATGTTTTGTGCTTTGCATGCGGTAGAATGGTAAAAAAATATTTTTTAATTCTACTTTATCAATTTCATGACATTGATTTCTTATGCTAATTCCAATATTTTTTTCTTTTTGGAATATTATTAATTTAATTACATCATCAGTTCCATATTTATTTGCGTTGTCAATCAGATTTCTCATAGCAACAATCATTTTTGTTTCATCCACAACAATATATTTTTCAGGTATTTGATTATCTACATTAATTTTTGACAAGGGCATATTTGATAAATCGATTGTTTTAATTAATAAATTTTTTGTTTTAATTTTTTTATAATTAATATTTGTATATGGAGTTGATAGTTTATCTGATAGCAATAAATTTGAAATCATTCCCTCTAAGTATATTATTTCTTCTATCATCTTATCTTTATTTTTATGTTCTGGCAAGAGTTCTGTTATCAGTCTCATTCGAGCCAATGGTGACCTAAGCTCATGGCTTACATCAAGAAGAAGCTGTTGTTTCTGGCCAAGAAGTGATTTTATATCTGATATCATTTTATTGATTGATGATGATAAATCAGCTAGCTCATCATTTGAAATAATTTTAATTTTAGAATCAAGATCACCTTCTTTAAGCGTTTTTATCCTTCTTTTCATTAATTGAATTGGATATAGAAATTTTCTTATAAACAAATTGAGACCAATCAAGAATATAATTGATAGTATAGTAGGTGGTATGTAGTTGACATATTCTGGCACAGATTCTTGATTAATGCGTAAGAAATAATGCAAGCTGTCTTTAATGCCCCATGTTATATACTCATCTTCATCTGTCGAACCAAAGGATATATATCGGGGGATACTTATATTGTGTATTATGCCCAAAGTATCACTATTTGAATAACTTATATATCCTTTTGCGTGTACGGTGTCAGGATAAGACCATACAATATCACCACCTATATCATCATAAATAGTGACTGAAAAGTGTAGATTATCCACATCATTTTTAATTGACAATGAATCTTCAGGAAAACTCCATTGTTCTAATAGCTGAGAATAAAAATAGAGTTCATGTGCATCAAGTATTGTGTCATGATCTGTGTAGTAGTAATCAACAACACTAAAAATAGTAATTGTCAGCAATATAAAGCACAGTAAAACTAATACACCTATTTTATAGAACAGGTACCCTGTAAACCGATTATACATTATTTATTGATTTGTGTAGCTATAAAAATATATCCAACCCCATGTACAGTTTTGATAAATCTAGTTTGATCAGGGGTTTCACCAAGCTTATTCCTCAACCGACTTACCAAGACATCAATAGATCTATCAAAAGATTGCCATTGAATTCCACGTAGATTTTCTACTAAAAACTCTCGGTCAAGAGTTTCTCCAGCGTGATCAGCAAGCAAAACTAAAGCCTCAAATTCTGTTGTTGATAGGTGTATAGGCTTGTCATCTAGACTTACTTCTTGCTTAATTTTATCTATAATTAGATTTTCAAACTCTAAAATATCGATTAGGGATAATGGATCTCTCACCCTTCTTAAAATAGAGTTGATTCTTGCTAAAAGCTCTCTAGGTTCAAAGGGCTTAGGCATATAATCATCTGCACCAAGGTCAAGCCCCACAACACGATCAGAAATTTCACCCCTAGCAGTTAACATGATGACAGGTGTATCATGTTTTTCTCTAATTTTTCTTATAATCTGAAAACCATCACTGCCTGGCAGGGTAATATCTAATATAATCAGGTCAGGATGAAATTGATCCATAACAGCCAAAAAATCTGCAGGATCATTTTGTACATTAATATCAAAATCATGATTTGCAAAAAACTCAGAAAGTAAATCAGTTAATTTGATATCATCATCAATTATTAATAATTTATTCATTGTTACTCCTATGCTTGTTTTGAAAGATATACAATAAAATCTTCAATTTGATCTTTAAGTATATTATCTTTTAAAATCCTGTTTTCTATTGTTTTACATGCATGTACCACCGTTGAGTGATCTCGCCTTCCCACCTCATCACCAATCGATGCAAGTGGTAAGGATGTTAACTCACGAGCAAGATACATAATAATTTGTCTAGCATTCGCAATATCCTGTCTCCGCGATTTACCTCGAACATATCTTTCGGGTACACTTAATTTTGATGTTACGTATTTAGTGATCTGCTTAATGCTAATTTGACCCATTTCTTTCTCTCCAAGTATATCAGACAACACAGTTTTTACTAAACTCATATTGATGTCTACTTGTTTTAAAGAAGAAATTGCAAGCAACCTTACAAGCACGCCCTTCATTTTTCTTATATCATTTTGTACAGAAGAAGCTATATACTCTGTTATTTTGTAATTTAAATTTAAATTATTTTGTTCCGCTTCATTCATAAGTATTGCGATGCGCGTCTCTAAATCAGGTGGCTGAATATCGACAATTAAGCCAGATTGGAAACGAGACACCAACCTGTCCTTAATTCCAGTAAGATGATTCGGATGAGTATCAGATGTTAAAACTATCTGTTTTCCTTTTTCATATAACTCATTGAATAAATGAAAAAACTGCTCTTGTGTTTGTTCTTTAGATCCAAAAAATTGTACATCATCAATCAGTAGTATATCAGATCCTCTATATTGATTTGCAAAATCTGTGGTTTTATTTTTTTGAATAGCGCTGATAAATTCAAGCATAAAACGCTCACTTGTTAAAAAAGTTAAATTATAATTCGGATATCTTTTTATTATTTTATTTCCAATAGCTTGAAGAAGGTGAGTTTTTCCTAATCCAGTTGCGCTATAGATTAATAAAGGGTTGAAGGGTGTGTTTCCAGGGGTATCAGCCACAGAATTACACGCTGCCTTTGCGAACTGATTATCCTTCCCCTCAATAAAAGTATTAAAAGTATAATTTATATTAAAAATACTTCTTACTGAACGACGGGGCACCACAGTATTTGATTTATTTTCAATTAAATTAGGGATTTTATCTGGCGTCTTAGAAGTTATAGGCACCGTATAATTTATAACAAGAGGATAAGAAAGTGAATTAACAATAGCCTCATCCATTAGAGTTCTATACTTTGACTCTAACCATTCATAGTGAAATTTATTTGGGACCTGAATTGTTATGTCATCATCGCTGATTGATGAAATTTTTATACCATCAAACCATGTTTGGTATGCAGTCTCTTGGATTCTGTTTTTTATATATAATAAACACTTCCTCCAAACTTCTTCTTTATTTAATTTATCACCCATAACTTATCAACAAGTTATTAACAATTTTTTTGAGAAGCAATATAGATGTTGTACTCAGACAGAAAAAAACAAAAATTATTTTATTTTGGTCACAGGGGTGCTCCAGAATTAGCTAGAGAAAACACCCTAGAATCAATTGTCATGGCTATTGATCTTGGATGCGATGGCATAGAAATTGACATTCAGATGACATTA
>CAYNPP010000065.1:3989-8583 GCA_964399095.1 uncultured bacterium
GTATTTCAAAGATTTGTTTAACTTAATTTTTTTAAACACCCTAGAATCAATTAATATGGCCATTGATTTTGGATGTGATGGTATAGAAATTGATATTCAAATGACTTCAGATAAAAGAATGATTTTATTTCATGATTTATATATTACCAACAAAAATAAAAAACAAAAGATATCAAATCTTACGTATGAAAAAATTAATCATATTTTAGCACAACAAGATATTCCTGCTGTGCCTTTGTTTGATGATTTTATATATATGATAAGAAAATACCCTCAAATTGTTTTTAATATTGAAATTAAGTCTCAGGGTTTAATTAATTACAGCATTGTTAAGCAGCTACACGCAAAAATTGCAGGAGATCCCTCATTAATTAACAGATGTATAATTTCAAGTTTTAATATATTAATAATGTGTCACTGCAAACTTCTGTTTCATCGCAATATGTTGGGTTTGATTATATGCTCAAATCGGGCTCACGGTGGATTTACCAATATAATAAACAAAATTTTAGTTATGGTACTTAATCCCAGATTTTTACATCTAAGTAAAGCATTTTTGGATAATAATATAATTCGATGGGGCAGAAGCAGGAAAATGATTATTCATCTTTATACAATCAACACAAAAGATATTTTAGAGAAATGTATAGCCAATCAAATTGATGGAGTCTTTACTGATAATCATCGGTTTTATTCACCATTAGATTCAGAAAAACACTTAAATCATCAATAATGTTTGTATTAACTGCTTGTAATTGCTTTAATGATTGATGTCCATTTGAAACAAGTATACAATCAATATCAAGGCTATTGGCAACCAGGCAGTCATAGTCTGTATCTCCAACCAATATTATTTTCTTTGGATCTAAATTATTTTTATCAATAAGCCTTTTTCCCATTTCAATTTTACCGTTTGCCTGATGATTATTTACCCCAACGATATCATCAAAATATTCATTTAAATTGTAGTGTGATACCATATCCTTGAGGATTTCCTTGTTTGATGCAGAAAGAATAGATAGAGACACACCATTAGCAAGAAGCTCAGATAAAATCAAAGGAACATTATCATGCAGAGTGGCATTGTATTTTCTAAGATTATACTCATGTATGAAGCGTTCTTCAATTTTATTAAAATTAGACTCAGAAGTATCAACTCCTAACCTATTATAGAATTTCTTTATGGGGAAGGTGAATAAATCTTTATATATATCAACGTTAATTGGACTCAGCCGTTGCTCTTTTAGAATAATGTTTAATACATCAACAAATACCCAAGCATCATCTATTAGGGTCCCATTCCAATCAAAGATCACATGCGATTTCATTCTAATGACTTTAATAATTTATATGAATATATACCGCTATTATGATTATCTGACCAAAAAAAGCGAATTGCATAGTGACCAACAGTAATATATTTCATTATTTTATATTGATTTATATTTCGATTCTCACTCTTCTTACCTATATATACATTGCCAAAGACATCAGATTCTCCAGAGCAATGTGCACAAGGGCAGGCCTCTCTTAAAGATTTATTTTTGATAAATGACTCAGAGCCATCTTGCCATTTGATTGCTACCTCTTGCTCTAGAATAATAATAAGATCTATATCCATTTTAAACTTTTCCCCTTATCAAATTTAATAGTATATCACTATTCATTGTTAAATCCATTTTTAAAATATATATTTTAAAATGAGGATCCAGTTTTTTTAATTTATAGTAATCCTTGTATGTTGTTATTATTCCATCACAACCACAACTATCCACTTGTTGCATCAAACGAGTGATATCATTTGCTGAGTAGCGATGGTGATCATAAAATATATTTTTATTTATTGAATCAATTTCTAATGATTCCACTCCTTTTATAAACGACTCTGGGTCTGCTATACCACACACCGACACCAGCTTAAGGGTTTTTATTTTATTTTGTTTAACAACCTGGTTGTTATGTATTAATGAAAACAACACCTCAGAGCTAAGTTGATTGTCATTATATTGATTAACCAAGGACATATCCATATCAGATAAATTATTTTTTGTTGTAATAATTAAATCTGCGCGTTTGATTGAATTTATTTTTTCACGTGCTTTTCCAAGTGGAAACATTCTATAATCTTTTTCTTCTAATAAACTATTAATCATTACAATATCTATGTCTCTATTTATGTAAAGCGATTGAAAACCATCATCAATAATAATAATATTAACATTGAGATTATGTATCGCGTAGTTGATAGCTATACTCTTTTTATCTGCAACAATAATAGGTATCTCAGGTAGATGCTTTGACAGCATGTATGCCTCATCTCCTACGTCATCTAATTTGGGGCTATTATTATTGATAGAAACTAATTTCAAGTGATTATTTTTTCTTTTGTAGCCCCTTGATATGATACAGGGTCTCCACTGGTTGCTCTTTAGTATTTGTGCAAGATACTGTACCATAGGAGTTTTACAGGATCCTCCAACAGTGATATTCCCCACTGAGACAATGGGAACATTAAATTTATTTATTTTTAATACTTTATATTTATATAGATAATTTCTAATAGACACTATAAAAGAATAGATTGAGCCAATTATATATTTAACACTAACCATTGTTTATTGAATCAAGCTGATCAAGATGACTATTTAAAAAATTTGTTAAATCCTGTTCATTGATTAACGCACATATATTTTCATCTAATGGCTCAGAAAAATGTACCGTAATTTTTCCAAATGGCTTTGGAATTCGCAGCTTATCCCAGGACCGCGCCTCCCAGAATTTACTGCACGTTGATGATATTGCAATAATATGGGCCCTTGATTTTACTGCAATTTTATAGGAACCTGCTTTAGCAATTCTTGGTGGTCCCTTTGGGCCATCATTTGTAATGGCTATAATAGATTTTGGATTTTTAAAAACTCTTAGCATTTCTTTGATAACGTTGTCCCACCCACGGGTACTTGATCCCTTTATTAGTTTTATTTTAAATCGCCTTAAGGCATTAGCCATTATCTGTGAATCTTTATGGGTGCTGGATACAGCCCACACATCTTTGATACTTTTCATCTTTAGACAGTATACTGCAAATAAAAACCTTGAGTGCCAAGAGCATAGCATAATGGGTCTGTCTGAATTGATAGCATCCGTAAATTTATCGAGGCCCCTAATTTCCCATTTATTTGTTTTAAATAATACAAATAATACTATTTGCAGGATAATTGATAGTATGGAGATTTTAAGTTTATGCATTTATGTTATCATAAATAATTTGTGAAGCGTTTTCAATAGCATTGCTTTTTATTAAGAATTCATTTTTTATTGCACCCAGCTCTTTGAACATTTTATCTGTGTATTCTTTATCACCAACAATATGGTGAATTTCATTTGCTATATTTTGAGCATTCAATTCATTTTGTAATAGCTCTTTATATATCATTTTATTTGCAATAATGTTTGCCATTGCAATGAATTTTATTTTTACTAGAAATTGTGAAATGAACCACGATATTTTTGAAAGTTTATATCCAACAACGCATGGTGTGAGCATAAACGCAGCCTGAAGAGATATTGTTCCAGATGTAACAATAGCGGCATCCACACACTCTAGTAGCTTGAGGCTATTATTTTCTATGATTTGAATGTCCCCTGTATTGTAATTTGTTGTTATTGTTTCTAAATCAATACTTGGAGCTAAGCCCAATGCAAATTTAATATGCGGATTTGTTGTTCTTATTTGATGATATGCTTGGATATAAGTTGGTAGATGATGGATTATTTCTTCAGCTCTACTCCCAGGGAAAATGCCGACAAGAGTTTGCTCATTATTAAACCCTAATTCTTTTTTTATACTATTTTTGTTATGAGCTGTCCACTGATCTAGAAAAGGGTGACCAATAAAAGTTGCATCAACACCCCTCTCTCTATAGTACAATTCCTCAAAGGGAAATATCACAAGCATCTTATTGATATATTTTTTTATTTTTTTTATTCTCCGTTCGTTCCACGCCCATATCTGAGGACTAATAAAATATGTTATATGTTGAGAAAAATTTTTCTTTTTTAAATTTTTTGCTAGGCTAAGATTGAAACCAGGGAAGTCAATCAATATAATATCTGCTGGATTTAATTCAATAATAAACAATGCAATTCTGTTTAATAGTTTTGCTATATAAGGGAGTTTTTTTACTGCCTCCGAAAAACCAACCACAGAAACATTATTAATATCCTCAAGCTGATTAAGCCCAGAGCCCATCATTTCTGGCCCTCCGATACCCCAGAATTCAACTTGGTTATTATATTTTGCATTGAGAGCTTGCATAAGCTTGGCTCCATATTCATCACCAGATGTCTCGCCTGCAATTATAATGATTCTGGTCATCAGATTAGTTATTGTGTATTATTTTTAATATAATTTTGAATTTGTATTGCAACTTTTAATGCGGCTAGCCCTGAAACCCCATCAGTGAGAGGTTGCGTGGAAGATTTTATGGAATCAACAAAATGCTCCAGTTCCTTTCTAAGGGCATTGTGTTCTTTTATATTGGGTTTATCATAAAGTATATATATTTACTTTTTATCATTCATTTTAAAATAT
>CAYNPP010000066.1:0-8566 GCA_964399095.1 uncultured bacterium
AGAAGCTAGGAAGTTCTGCCTCTACTTCTACCTCGTAGACGGCTTGCGGACGTTCTTCCACCCGTTATTATTAGACCTGATTATCGCGGAAGCCGACATGGTGTTACTAGGGGGCGGGGGCAATCTCTTCCACAGGCCAGAGGACCATAGCGTGTCTGGTTGGATGTTCAATATTTCCCAAGCCGAGTTGGACAGGATACAAGCGCCTATAGTTGTATATGGCATCGGCTACAATCGTTTCCCCTATGACCCCAATGAATTCCCCCCTGTCACCGCCCTGCATCTGCGCACACTACAAGAAAAGGCTCGGTTGTTCTCCGTGCGCAACCAGGGTACCAGGCGGATTATGGGCGACAAATTCGGTCTCATTACCGCCGATATCGAAGTAATTCCCGACGCCGGAATCCACCTCTACGACCGGTCAATAACAATTCCAACACTAGACCCTGGCCGTCCTACCTTAGCGGTAAACCTCGCCGGAGACCGTCCGCATTTCCGATACGCGGAGCCCTCCACAGCTGCGATGAAACATTTCCTAAACGGTATAAAAGAAGGTCTATTACGGGCGTCGGTGGAACTAAACGCTCAGATAATGTTCCTGCCACATTTGCTGGGCATCGATTCCGATTTCTATTCTGAATTTGCAGAAGATTTCCCGAAAGGTTCTATTTTTAGCACGCATATAGAGTTACCATTTTTGTACCGACCGCCAGGAGAGAGTCTTTATCCCATTGTCCCCTTTTTTACCAATCTCTTCCGGCAGGTGGACCTTGTACTTGGAATGCGTGCTCACACCTGTATACTCGCCTTTGGTGCACTGACTAAATTCATCGCGCTCGGAGAACATCAGAAGCTCAAATATTTTGGCGAGGAATTCGGGCTTCCAAGTAAATATCTACTTTCAAAACTTCCTACCCACGACGCCGCTGACTTCGTGTTCGCTAGTATTTCGGCCTGTCTGGACGACGCGTCATATCAAAAACTCCTCGAGACAGAACATAAGAAAATGGAACAACGATTGCACCATTTCAATCAACGAGTTCTTGACATACTGGCTTAGAAGGATAATCGAGTGATTGAATCGGCCACCACATTTAATCCGATTTCGGATGATCTACGCAAGAACAGCGCGAAATCCAACGACGTGATCGACAAATTAGTCAATCGCCAAATTAAGATTCTGCGTCTCTTTCGTTGTGAGGATAGCTTGTTTCGGCAAATTAAGCATGAAGTGAAGTGCTTAGCCAGCTCTTCTCCGGGCCAGGCGCTGGACCGAAACCACCCAACAACCAGGTACGTCCAATCTAATGATCCTACTTGGACCATGAAGCCTAACAGTCTCCATCAATATAGCTTGTACAATTCGAAAGATGATGTTCTGTTCAACAACGAAGACCATCACTGGCACGAGGCGGAGCGCAACTTTAACTCGTCCTTACCTGCACTCAAGTCTTTTTTCTCCCGGTACTTTGGAAATACCGAACTTCAAAATTTTCGGCTACAAACGATACAAGGAACTTCCGGAATCGGTAAACACAGGGAGAAAATCATCGGGATACCTAGACGCGAGCATAATTTTAAAATTCGTTTCCACCTCCCGATAGTCACGAACTCTTCGGTACAATTCGAGATGGACGCGAAACCATTTCAGATGACGACCGGGCACGTTTATTTGTTTAATCAGGCGTGTCTCCACAACGTAAAAAACGACGGAAACCGTGTCCGGTCCCACCTTATCTTCGATTGTTACCTAAACAGCCACATCATTGGACACTTGATTAGGCCTAATATTGAGGAACCTTAGAACCGGAAATTTGATGGTCAACAAGAAACACAACGTTGTCGGTATCATACCGGCCAAAGGGAATTCTCGCAGGGTCCCCGGAAAGAACATGCGTGCGTTAAACGGCAAACCCCTAATGTTTTACACTATCCAGAATGTTCTGAAGAGCGATTTGTTAGATGTCAAAAATGTATTTGTATCAACCGATTCAGAAGAAATCAGCGCATATTGCGAGGACTTTGGAATCCTAACGCCATATCCGCGCGTGCCTGAACATAGCGGAGACAACGTCCACTCCTCGGTACCCTTGCTCGACCTGTTGAACAAATTGGGTGGCGCGGAGGAATACTCGCACTGCGTTCAGCTCCTACCCACTTATCCTCTGAGAACAACCGGTACTGTGGATCGTGTCATAGACCTCTCGCTGTCCCGTGGCAATAACGTATTGACGGTTACACCTACAGGTAAAGGCCTATTACATCTCCGAACGATTTCGTCTGACGGGTCTCTGAATGCCGTCACGGAGCAAACCACTTACAACTTCCAATCGCAAGATGTTCCAGAACTCCACTACATAAACGGGGTGGTATACTGCGCTCCCACGAAGGAACTTCAAAAGAACAAAACATTTCAATACGGAACGCCGACGGCCGATATAATCGATAGGATCGAGTCTCTGGATATTGATACCGAAGCCGATTTAAAAATGGCCGGGAGATTATTAGCTACCGAGGCTGCATCGAGACAATAAGCCGGAAATTTGACCATTTGAGCGTAATCCCGTCCTCGACGCGATCGTTTCGAGTTATCTTACCGTAGTATTGGACTGTCTTCGCAATGGGACCCCATGCAGACAGTTGCCGCAACGAATGAGGCTTTTGGCTCCTAAGGTCCACGTCAACCTGAACTACATTCGGTCCGGTGTGTTAACATTACACGAGCCGAGGATTCGAAAACGTAAAACACCGTCGCACCATCTAGCTAACTAAGAATGTGCGTACGCCGCTGACTCTAATACGGACTTAAACTAAAGCAGAAGGTCGACCAAAAAGGATGAGCCTAGCACCAAACGTAAGGGGGAACATTATCTGGTATGCCGTACCAAGATTTGCTTCGCGTGCGGCTGCCCTCGTACTACTCCCGCTCTATACACATGTCCTCAGTCCAAGGGACCTGGGCTTGGCATTCGTTGCACTTGCAGCTGGCGGTCTCCTCAACTTAGTTGTTGCCCCTGGGGCAGAACGCCTCTACCTGCACTGGGCCTTCGGCAGGCAGAGCGCACACTATCCATTTCGGGTCGTGCTAGGGAGCGTCTCGATTCTTCACCTAACGTTTCTTACAAGCTCCATAGTGCTCTTTGCTGTATTAGCTGACCCTCTTTCTACTCTTTTACTTCAAGGGCTCGATAGTTTTCCCTACTTCTATATAATTTTGGCAACAGCAGGTCTCACAAGTCTCAGCGCTCCATTACGTGCTGCTTGGCGCTCCCAACACCGCGCGGACAAACTTGCCTTATTGGATATTACCCATGCTAGTATCTCCGTGGTCGTAATTTTATTCGGGCTTCTCTGGTTTGAAGCCGGTGCTGTTAGCATCCTGCTTGGCGATTTGATCGCACACATAGTACTGCTACCGCTTTATCTGAAAAAGGCTCTATCCGGCGTCCTTTCAGGTTGGAGTTGGCAAGTAGCCCGCCGTTTGATGCCCGAAGCTTCTATCGGTCTGCCGTTGAACCTGTCAGGTTGGTTGTTCATGGGTTTCGATCGAATTTTGCTCGCAGCGTTTGCCGGAGTCGGAGAAGTGGGAATTTACGCTGCAGGCTATCAGATAGGGGCGGCCCTAATGCTCATGTCGGTGATCCTAAACAAAGAATGGCAACCGCTGATCTTCGGCCTGGCCACGGACACGGAAAAGACCTTGCAACTGCAGGCCCTCTGGCGGCGCAGCCTTAGCCTGTTTCTCGCCGTGGGTAGTTTACTCGTTCTCCTTTCCGCGCATATCATCGAATTCCTACTTGATAGTTCATACGCCGCGAGCAACAGTACCGTCCCATTTGTGGTGGCGCTAGCCATTACCCAAGTCGCACATTCTTTTCTTGTGAACGTTGGAATTATGTCTCATAACCCGGCATCGCTACTCCGGGAAAGTGTATTGTCCGCAACAGTTTTTGTGCTGGCCAGCAGTGTGTTCATACCAAATTATGGAGCGGTTGGAGTGGCAGCAGCCGGCCTACTTGCTCGTTTTATAGGATCCGGTTATCTCTTTCTGTGTCGGTGGAGCCCTTTTTCGGTAGATGTTTATCTCGGGTTATGCATAGCGGTTTTCGCTAGCTGTGCTCTTTTCGCACAGATGGATAAGGACGGTGTCTCCGAATTATTGCTGGGTGCAGCAGTCTTTGTCTTCGCCGCCTATCAGGTTGGGCAATACTGGATATTTTTGGGAACGTTAAGCGCACCAGGTATCGAATCGTGACTCACCAAGAAACCGTCCTTTTACTTTCTCGCGGAATGCGAACCCATCATCTGTTCAGAGAAATGGCAGCTACCCTCGCTAAAGAATATCAGGTCGCGATACTAGCCGCGCCGGAAGAATTTGACTCCTTTTCGCTTCTCGATAACGTCGTAGTGGATATTTACGAAACAGAGGAAGTGCCCGGCGTCGTCAAAACCTCGCCCGCATTGCCATTGATTGAACTTCGCACCCGGGCTAGAGAAATAGAGCAGACACTCGGCCTTCCCTTATACAAGTCTGCATGCAATTTCCTGGTCTACGGCCGAATGGTCAAACAGTTCGGTGGACAGTGGCATTACCTAAAGACAGAACGTCAAGTACTAGAGACTTATGTCGGTGCGTACAGCAAGCTTTCGTCTATTTTCGACAGAAGCGCGCCGCACATTGTCTTCTATGAAACCATCGACCTCCCATCGTCCTACATCGCTTTCGCTCTAGCGTTACAAAAAGGAATCTTCGCGGTCGATTTAAGAATTTCGCCGCTTAGCAATAACGACGTCAGCGTTGGATTCGGCATCTACCGCAAAAATATCGTTCTCGAATATCTATATTCGCACAGAGAGCACATTCGGGCATCAAGTTATGACCGGGTCGACAAAATACTTAATCGTCCCTCCGAACACTTGTACGGGACCGCGTATGCACAATTGAATCAGTATCGCCTTCGAGGAAATTCTATTTTTAATATTGACAAAATTTATGATTCAGTGCGCAGCATAGAACGGGCACGGACCGGCTTAGGCAATTACAGATGGCATCTCAAAGAAGCTCGGAACCGCCTGTGGCTTAGTAGACATCTTACCAATGAGATTCCGGATGAGCCCTATCTCCTCTTCTTCTTGCCTCATCTCCCCGAGGCAACTACCTGTACTCAAGCGTCGCGGTGGGCCTATCCAGAAGGAATCATCGCACAGCTCGCCGTTAATGCACCTGCTAACCTACGCATTCTCGTAAAAGAACATCCAAACACGTTCGGAAGACGAGGCCGAAATTTTTTTAAGCCCTTACTAGACATGCCCAACGTAATACTCGGTAACGCGGACATGGATAACTTCGCGTTAGTTTCACGTTCTGCTGCAATCATCGCGACTACGGGGACGGCCGGGCTGGAAGGCATCGTGCTCGGCAAGCGCGTCGGCGTTCTCGGGAGACCCTACTATTCCGTTTACAAAGGAGTATCCGAACTCGATTTTCCTGAAGATATATATCCCGCAATGGCAGATGCCTCGCTCGCACCGGCACTCCTGGAGCAAGAACGGAGACATTTCCTCGCAGCTTATGTACAATCGTTGCACCCATTCGGTCATGGGGAGGGTAACAACGTGTACCCCACAACGGGTGGCCATCTATGGGGATTCGCCCTTAAAAAGACCTTGCAATTCATTCGCGAGCACAAGTTAATCCCATCGCATTTTGAAAATGGCTTGCATTAATGGACAGGTTTATCCCGAGCGATTTCACTTCGGCATATTTGTCCGATGAGACCACTCGAACCGATAAGAGAAGTTGCTAGAATGAATTTCGTAATAACGAAAACTACCTCCATAATGGCTAAGCGGGCGGCTGACCTGATTGTACAAGCCGTTCGTGAAAAGCCTACAGTCACCCTTGGGCTTGCCACTGGAAGCACGCAAATTCAATTATATAAGGAGCTAATACGCCGTTACTCGAAGCAGGAAGTGGACTTTTCCAGTGTTACGACGTTTAATTTGGACGAATACGTAGGGTTACCTGAAAATCACAGCCACAGCTATCGATATTTTATGGATACCCATTTTTTTCGGCATGTAAATCTGCGCGAATCCAATATTCACATGCTTGATGGGAACGCCACTAATGTAACCGCACACTGCCAGGCGTACGACGAAACAATCCAGAGCGCTGGTGGTATAGATTTGCAAATCCTAGGGCTCGGAGTAAACGCGCACATAGCATTTTGTGAACCAGGAACTCCCTTCGATTCCAAAACGATGTGCGTAAATTTACATAAAGAGACTCTTACACAAAATTCAGACGGGCGATTTTACAAAACGCACAAAGAGGTTCCGAAAATGGCACTTACCATGGGTATGAGCACCATAATGGGGGCAAAAACAATACTAATGTTGGCCACGGGCAAAAGAAAGTCTTTCGCCGTTGAAAAAGCGATCCTTTGTCCTCCCAGCATTCAAGTGCCAGCCTCAATCTTGCAACAACATCCTGCGGCAACCTGGATTTTGGAAGCGGACGCTGCTTCGGCGCTACCCGCCTCTTTGAAAGTAAGATAGCACCCATCGCAGCAGCTGAAAAACTGCAAGCCTGTGGCTTTTCTGTTATATTAGCCAGATAAATTGGTGGTCGAGTGACACGCGAAATAATAAAGATTAGGAACGTCAGAAATCACGGTCGCACCTTAGTTGCGCAATTTGAAGTTACAGACGGTCTCAAACGCTATTTCAACGACGAGGTGTTTTTCTGCGAATACGATTTTTCGTTGGAGGGCATCGACCCTGGTATCCTAGCTGTTCCGGTTCTGAACAGCATCATCCAGATAGCGTGGATGGCGGGTGCGGATGTCAGGATGGACGTGATAGAGGTTGCTCACCTCAGGTCTTGTGAGCTTCTAAGAGATGCGTTCGCCCGTTTTTATCCGGAAGCACCTTTTAATACTCACATCCTAGCCGAGAGGTTAGAAACCGGCGTCATTAGCGGAAACAACACTCTACAACTATTTAGCGGAGGGGTTGATTCCGTTACGAGCTATATCTCAAATAAAAACCGCAAACCCATACTGGTGATAATCGATTACGAACCCGCCGGCATCCACCGAGAGGTCATAGAATTCGCCCAAAAGCTACCCCAGGGCGCTCACACAGTTCGTACCAACTGCTATTCGTTTCTGAATCGACGCAACTTGGACGCCGATTTTGGACACCTAACAGAAGGCACTTGGTGGGGAGGGATTCAGCACGGGATGGCATTGTTGGGCCTGACTGCACCAATAACTCAATGGCGTAACGCTAGTTCGGTTGTTATAGCGGCTACCCATGATGCCTCGTTTGATCGGCCCTGGGGGTCAGACCCCAAAATTGACAACCTCGTCAAGTGGGCCACCGTGGTTTGCTACCACGATGGCTACGCACTTACGCGCCAACAAAAAATCGACGGCCTCGTCCGTTCCTACGCCACGCAGGCAAAAGCGCCACCATTGCTTATGGTATGCAATTCCTACGCACGGGTGAAAGACCGCTACAACTGCTCGCGGTGTGCAAAATGCGCGCAGTCCATAATCGGACTGCTGATAGCCAACGGGGACCCGCGCCGGTATGGATTCGAAATCGCGGACACTACTTTTTCGTGGATTAAAGAGTGTTTAGACACGGCCACTTTTTTCGCGCGCAATTCGGATTATTGGACATGGGAAGATTGTCACCGAACTCTTCGTACCCGAACACCTGCTCTAGAGCATAGCATTGAAGGGGCCTCTGAGTTTTTGCAATGGTTCAAGGAACTTGATCTCTCATATGAAAATAATTTCAACCATTTTAGCGTCATGCGGGACAGGCCCGGATATACTTTGAAAAGATTCAAAGATACGTACACACTCGAAACGCCTTAGCACTATGACGTTCACCAACCACGCGTAGACCCACCGATGGCTCGGCACAGAGGCGGACGGGTAATGAATGCTCACAAATTTCTGACCATATTCAAAAGGCATTATAAAAAAACTGGAGTTTATGTTCCACTGGAAATTGTTCGATGGAGCATACAGAGACCTAACTCCTACCCTTCTGAATTTGGTGAAGATAAGGTTCTTAAGAACCTCTTCCTGTACCGCAATGGTACCTATCTTGATATCGGCTGCCATCATCCAATTCGAGAATCAAACACGTATTGGTTATATAAGAAGCTAGATTGGTCGGGGATCAACATCGACTTATCGGAAGCTAGCATAAAACTTTTTGACCATTTCCGTCCAAACGATATCAACATCCAGGCACCGGTCTCTCACAAAAGCGAAGAGGTTACTTGTTATGTTTTCGCGGACCTTCACTGCATGAACACCATCGACCAACCCTTTGCGATGTCAGTCGCGCAAAGGACAGGTCTAGCTTATAAAGAGACCAAGATGAAAACCGTGCTGGTCGACGAATTAATTCGTGTTCACGGTGTCCAAAAGATTGACTTCCTGAATGTCGATATAGAAGGCATGGATAAGCATGTCCTAGAATCATTTCCTTTTGGCCGGATCCAGCCTAAGGTGATAGCCTTCGAAAACCACGCCGATCC
>CAYNPP010000067.1:0-6535 GCA_964399095.1 uncultured bacterium
TGTCAATCATTATCTGAAGAAAATTAAGGTCTCCATCATGGAAACACAGATCATAGACTTCAGTATATCCCAGCTCACAATCTTGAGAGAATATAAATGATATTGAAAATAAGCATAATATTAAAAGTGAGTTCTTCATAAACATAATATACTAAATAATTCTTGAATTAATCATAGTTGACAGCTACAGTGTAAAGATGACAGAAAAATCAGATACAACTCCCCCCTCACTTTCACTTTTAGTTATATCTGGCTCAACACCCTGGAGGTATACTCTGTATATAAAATTGACAGTATCATTTACTTTATAATCAAACCCAACGGAGTAAGCCAAAGACCTTTCAATTATATCATCCTCTTTAAACTTTCTATATCCACCCACACCGTATATAAAAGTTACTTTATCAGATATATATACTCTAGGATGAATAAAAAGCTCAACTATAAATGCATTTGACCTACCCTCATACAATTCACATCCAATTGAAGGTAATATCATTGTCCCCCTTCTATTTGGGAATAGACGTCCAAATGAGCTATAATCTTCTTTTTTTATTATAATAGGGAATGATATTTTGGGATCCTCATTTACAAAAACTCCAAAATGCATGTGAGTTTTAAACTTATTATTTTCAATGATGACAATATCCTGATTTGAAAATAGGAACGCAAAGGCTATAGCCCCAATGAGAGAAATACATTTCATTTTTTATCTCTTTGTTAAAGGAATGCTCATTGCAATCTCCACTCCGCTATACTTTGCTGAATGGTTAAAAGAGAACCTTGGTCTTTTTTCATTAAACAATCTTTCATACAAATTATCGTTATATTTTTCTGCTAGCATGTAGGAGTCAACTGTTTTTGCAATTTGAATTAAATATGCAAAAAGAATAAATCCTACTCCATCTGAATCGCTACTTGATTCATAATAATATTCATCATTATCATAATCATAATATTCATTTTCATAATTATCAGATAGTGAACCTGCTCCTAAGGCTATACAAAGAATAGAAATAAGATCCGCTCCAATCCCTCTATTATAATTATCAGAATAGGCATACCCAAGATTAACAAACGGAGGAGAAATAAGTTGATAAATAAGAGCATGCTCTGGACTAATTTTCTCTGTTTGATAATACAGCATTTTTGTCTGGTAATCCCAGTTCGTGCCCACTAAACCTGAGTTTTTACTTGAATAAAAATCTCCATAATTCTGCATCTGCATAAAACCAAATGATACTAAAATACATAATATTATTTTCTTCATAATAACTCCTTTTTTTATGTTATATGTCAGATACACCAAAGATAGGTTTATTCTTTCGCCACTTTCCTCTTGTAAAATCAGGGAACTCTACTGGTGAGCTTCCATTTGATATTGATTTTTCAGATAGAGGAGAAATAACACTCATTGAGACTGCATCATAGACATCAATTGGTGGCTTGATTCCTCTTTTTACAGATTCAATAAAAGCACGGACAACAAAAAAATCAATTCCACCGTGGCCTGCGCCCTCAGCATCATTCTCAAAACTCTTCCACAGAGAGTGATCATATTTAGTTAGATACGAATCAAAGGGCTCCCACTCATGTGGCTTGGGACTTTTACCCTCAAGATAGATAGAGTAATTATCTCCCATCCATATTCCCTCCGTTCCCTGTACCCTGAAATTCAATGAATATGGGCGTGGGCTGCTGGTGTCATGACTAACAACAACACTCTCTCCATTGTAGCACTTAATGACAGTGGTAACAATATCACCCAGCTTAAAATCTACAGATGCATTTGGATGTTCCGCCCCTGCCTGATCAACAATATATTTATGCAATCCTCTTGACTTTGTTGCAGTTGATGTCAGATACTCAAATTTATTTCCTCTATTAATATCAAGCATTGTGCTGATGGGGCCAACTCCATGAGTAGGGTACAAATCTCCGTTTCTATCCACAGAGTGCTGGGTTCTCCACTTTGACTCGCTGAATCCATTCTCTCCGAATTCGACTCCACCTCCATAGGCCTGCTTGCCATCATTGAATTTAACCTCTCTCAAATCATGCTGATATCCACACTGGAAGTGTAGAAGCTCACCAAATAAACCCTCTCTAACCATATTAAGTAGCGCCATCACTGGTCTGTAGTAGCAGACATTCTCAAGCATCATGCACTCTGTCCTTGTTCGCTCAGAAATATTTACAAGATCCCAGCAGTCCTCAACAGTAAGTGCAGCTGGCACCTCAAGGCCCACATGCTTCCCCTCTCTCATAGCAGCGACCGCCATGGGGTGATGCCACTCCCATGGAGTTGCAATAATCACAGCATCCAGGTCATCCCTACGAACAAGGTTAAGAAAATCCTCATCACCATTATCATAGACAGCTGGCGCTTCCTTACCATTCCTTTTTATTATCTTGAGAGAGCGATTTATCATTCTCTGGTCAATATCGCATATAGCAGGAACCAGCACGTCGCTTCTCTTACTCGCTAAATCAAGGAGCCACTGTCCCCGCAACCCAGTTCCAATAAAGCCAAGCCTCACAATATCCTTTTTTATCTTTGACTCTAATTTGATATTGGGAAGAAGCAGGCTTCCCATACCAGCAGCTGCGGCTGTTTTTATGAATTTTTTTCTATTTATTTTCTTTGACAATTAGAACATCCAACCCATCTCTAGTCCCAAGGTAATACCTCCACCACTAAATTGATCAACAGTATCACCATCATATTCTGTTCCATCACTTTTCAATCCAATCGAAGCAATAGAAATATCATATCCTATTCTAGGAGCTATGGTGAAACCTATTTTAGTTATAGATCTTGTCCCAACTTCAAATCCAAAAGTATTTGCACTTGCTATAATCTTTTCTGTATTTACGCCATTGACCCATGCATCATAATCATAGTACTGATTTTCCATATTCACTGTTATACCTATATATGAATAATTATATTTTCCACCTAAATACAATCCTCTTCCATTTTTATTTTTATACATTCTATACTTCACACCTGCACTAAGTAAATAAAAACTTTCACCTGGAGAAAAGGCTTCACCTAGAAGCTCATGATCTTCATCAAATGATAATAGTGAAATTGGAAAAACAATCTCAGATGAGCCATCATCTAAAAACTTTCCTACTGTTCCTCCAAATCCACCAAGTAAAATCACTAACGGTTGAACATTAACCCAATTTGTCTTATCCATATTGCCTGAATACTGATTGTTGACATCTTGTCCAAAAGTAAAATTTGAAAACATTATTAACAAAAACAGCACAGACATTATATTATTTTTCATGATACTTCCTTTCTCTTTAGATTTAACAATTATCTTAAAATAAGATTAACTAGAAGAACTATATCAAGTACATTAATCACTCCATCTGCATTCATATCAGCACAATTATCTTCTTCTTCAAGATTTAGAGCCATGTTTACAGTAATAACAACATCCAAAACATTTAGTGTAGAGTCGCCGTTGGTATCTCCCAGCATACACTCTAGTTCTTCTTGTCCCTCAACTAAACCAGGCCTGGCAATCTCAAGCACCGCACGCATTACATCGATTTGAATCAGAGTAAACATGTTCATGCACTGGTCGTTGCTGTAGTCCATATAATTTTCAACCATGTCTGGAAAATCACTCTCACAGGTATCCTGGCTGAAGCTGCAGACAAAGTTTGATGCTGATTCCTGGTTTGGGGTATCGGTGATTCCATCATCAACGCTGCATCCACCCTCAAAAAGTGCATCGCCCCATATGTGACGAAGACCAAGATAGTGCCCGGTTTCATGGACAAGTGTCTTCCCTAATTCATTCCCTGTTATTCCATCGTCATCGGCCTGAGGATTATTTGGGCCAACAACAGGGTAGTGCAGCACAATGCCCTGCAGTGACTCATCAGCAAGCACCCCCTCAAAGGATGACCAGTCGGGAGTCGTATCATAGTCAAGGCTGTCTAGTGCATCCTGCACATCTATTGGAGGGTATGCGAAACCCAGAACCTGCCCCAAGAAGCTTTCCTCAACATTGCATATCCATACATTCATATATCGGCTGGTGTCCCATGCATCTACGCCTCCAGTTGCAGAGGATTTAACTTCATCCAGAGTTATATTCCCTGTAAATAAATCCGCAAAATCAATGTATGGAAAACCTGATCTCGAGGTGTATGTGTGTGTGATCCCTGTCGTGGTGTTGCCATCTGGATCCTCTGTCGCCAAATAGAATTCTATTTCAGGGTCCCCTGCAAAAGGCAGAAATACTTCTCTTGTGTTGGATGCATTTTCATTTAATCTTCTAAAATCTTCATTGAGCGCATTGAGCTGTGATTCAATAACCTCATCTGATAGATTCTGCTCATCCGTGTTATATACCACATGAAAAACAACAGGAACCTGATACACAATCTCTCTATTAAAGTTTTCAGATTCTGAGTACTCTAGTGCCCTCTGAAAAACATTCTCTGCGGATTGCTTGTACCAGGGATACTTTAGAGATTTAATATTAATCACATCATCTGACCCGCAGTAGTGGTCATTTATAAATTCTTGTTGTGCGAATAGTGAAAATGAGAATAATAGCAAAATAGCAGCAATCATGTTCCCTCCAAATATGAATTTCCAATGCTAGAATTTACAAAGAAAAGATACTATTAAAAAGTATTGGGAAGTAGAAAATTAAATCTTATCCAGGCTTATATCTAGGCCTAATTTTTTCTCTAGAAACTTTAACTCCTCAATAAGTTTTATTGAGGTGTCCTGGTCAAGGCTAATCTTCGCAACCATTTCAAAAACAGTCGCTCCGGTTACAGGGGCGTTCCTTGTATCTGTTATAATCTCTATTATGTTAATGCCCATTGCTGTGAATACATCGGTCATTTTATGGACAATCCCCTCTGTGTCTCCACCGGTTAAGTTCATAATATGCGTGGGAGAATCAAGAGTAGGTAGCTTTTTGGTCTCTGTTAAATAAAATTTAATGCCCTCAACTGACTCTAGGTCTTTGGAAAGGGACGCTTCAAACTTTTCAGGAATTGATATCATAGTTATAATGGAAAATTCAGATCCAAGCCTGATCATTCTACTTTCTTCGATGTTCCCATTATTAGATGTGATTATCCCAGAGATGCTTGATACAATCCCCGGTCTGTCTGGCCCTACACCCTTAATAATTATATGCTTCATAGCTTTCCTTTAATAAATCAATCTTGGTGCCTTAGTAATATTTTCTGAAACCTTAAATAAACTACAGCAATTTTGCATCAAGTTATTAATTTTTTTCTCAGAGGAGCAATAGAAATCCATTAACCTCTCGCCCTTTGAAATTTTATCTGAAATATTTTTGTAGATACTAAGACCAGCGTGATTGTCAATGCCATCTTTGTTGTTGAGTGTCCCCGCTCCAATAGAAGAAAGTAGCTCACCAATTTTTCTAGTTTCATATGATTCTATGTATCCATCAGAATCAGAGATAATGCTGTGTGAATACCTTGGTTCCCCATAATTATTTTTTTCAAACTCTATCATTGATCCTCCATGCGACTCCACCATCCTAACAAAAATGTCGTAGGCCTTTCCACTATCGATAATACTACGGAGCTGCTGCTCATCTGCATGGTCCTCAAACATCTCAATCAGCTCCAATGCTAGATGATATACAATGCTCATAAGATTCTTGTCGCCCATGCCTTTAAGGCAATCTATACTTTCAATAACTTCGCATCCCACACCAGACAACTTCCCTAGAGGCTGGCTCATATCAGTAACCACGACCTTCATCTTGAGTCCATTTTTTTTACCTATATCTGACAATAATGCTCCAAGGTCTTGTGCCATTTTATGATTATACATAAATGCGCCGTTCCCAGTTTTTATATCAAGAACAAGTCCCTGGATTCCCTCTGCAATTTTTTTACTCATGATGCTTCCGCATATAAGCGGATAGGAGGCGATTCTGTTTATTCTGTCTCTAAGCGCATAAATTTTTCTATCGGCAGGGCATATCTCTTCTGTTTGCCCCATTATTGAGACACCCACTTTCTCAACATTTTTCTTGAATGTATCAATGTCCAAATATGGTTTATAGCCAGGGATTGAGCATAGTTTGTCCAGGGTGCCTCCTGTGTGCCCCAGGCTCCTACCAACAATCATAGGGACGTGGTATCCATAGGCAGCTAATAGGGGACCCAGTACCAATGAAACCTTATCACCCACACCTCCGGTGCTGTGTTTATCAACAATGGGGGAATCAAGGTGCTTAAAATCAATCTTTATTCCTGAGTTAATTATTGCCTTGGTGTAATCTGCGGACTCGGTATTGGACATCCCTCTTTCAAAAATTAATTCAATCCAATCAGACATCTGCTTATCTGATACACTGTCATCAAGATAACCGGAGACTATATCCTCGAACTGACTGTAGCTGATGGTGCTATCATTTTGGCTCATCTCTATCTGTACTTCTCTGCAAAATCAATGTAGTGCTGCGCCCTCTCAACAATCTCATCGTGCTCGCTTTGCGTTGTCTCTCTT
>CAYNPP010000067.1:6545-8526 GCA_964399095.1 uncultured bacterium
TACCACCTTCCCTGGTAGCCCCACAACAAGTGATCTGGGCGGGATAATAATTCCAGGTGAAACGAGCGCTCCGGCTCCAATCAGGGACCCCTCACCTATCACAGCCCCATCCATAAGTATAGCCCCCATGCCAATCAAGCACCTGTCTTCAATTGTGCAGCCATGCACTATAACATTGTGACCAATCGTAACCTCATTCCCAATCTCTGTTGGATGCTGGTCTGTTGTCACGTGCACGGTGCAGTTGTCCTGTATATTTGTTCTTGAACCAATTTTTATGTAGTGCATATCCGCTCTAACCACTGTTCCGAACCACACGCTTGAATCTACTCCGATTTCAACGTCGCCTATTACATCTGCGCTCTGAGCGATGAAACAACTGTCATCTATATTTGGACTTGTACCTTCAAAGTTAAGAATCATTTTTTTCCTTTTTTCTAAACAGCAAATTAAAAATTTCGAAGCTTATTTTTTTTCTGTCTTTTGAATTGATGTATATCAGGTATATGCCCAGGAAGCCAAGAAGGATGTTAGGTAGCCACATCGATAAAGATGGAGAGACTGTGCCTCTATCTGCAAGCTGCTCTCCTGCTATTAAGAACGCCCAGTAAATAATAAAAAAACCAAGGCTGATAGTTGTGCTTAAAGCAAAATTTCCCCGCCTAGCCATTATCCCCAGAGGTGCGCCCACTAGGATAAACACCATGCTCGCGAATGGAATTGAGAATTTTTTATTTAATTCAACGAGGTAACGGTTTCGGGTGTTGTTGTAGTTATTTAAAAGTCTATAATCGTTTTTGATTCCTCTTTTTAGATTCTTTATCCTGCGACTGAATGATTTCATTATCTTTGGGTCACCAGATATAGAGAGTGAATCAGAAACTATTTTTTCAAATGCCACAATATCATTTAAAAGAAGCTCATGAGATGAGAAGTCGCTGACAGTAAGTGAAGACTCTTTGCTCACTCTTTCTTTTATACGAAACAAAACATCCTTTCTTTTTTCTTCAAGAGTAGATATTTTTTTAACCATCATGCTGTAGGTCATCTCTCTATCTCCTCTGGACTTTATATCTTTTCTTTGAAGCGACATGTTGTCAATCGGGACCACAACATCATACCTCTCAAAATTAATTTTAGTGTAATCTTGATTGTCCTTCATCAGCTCATGAATTTGGCCCCTCTCAAGATGAAGCACCACTCCATTATCAATCGATTCGATAGTTCCCTGCTCTGCTGTGATAGTTTTACGTGAGCCATCTCTGTTATTGTTAAAGATGCTTATATCAAAAAAAATATTTCCCTCACTGGTGTCCTCTCGCCTACCTACATATATGCTGTATCCAGGGATGGCCTGAGTAAACAGCCCCTCAGTAAACTCTAAATCTGGACGTTTCTTTGAGATATTAATAGATAGGGATCTGGCGTTGTGGTTCATCTCCGGGAGTATCTGGTTATTAAAATATATCATCAATAGTGTTGTTAGCATACCAAACACCAGGGGGGCCCTTAGTAGCTTGATTGTACTTACGCCACACGCGCGCATGGCAGTTATTTCATTATCTGATGAGAATCTTCCGAATGCGGTTAACGTTGAAATCAATACAGCCATCGGAACAGCCAGAGCAAGAATCCATGCCATATTATAAAATAAATATTCCAATAGCAACCCTACACCCAGCCCCTTACCTAAAAATTTATCTATGCTCTTCAGCATGAAATTTGCGAGGAGAATGAACAGAAGAACAGCAAGAGAAAGAAAAAAAGGTGAGAGATGCTCCTTAAAAATATATCGGTCGATTCTTTTCACACTTTAATATAATGATATTTTAGCTTTGTATGAAGTTATAGATATTGCTAAGTTAGTTAGCTTTTTATAGCATCGAGGTGTAGCGTAGTCCGGTCAGCGCACCTGCTTTGGGAGCAGGGGGTCGCAGGTTCGAATCCTGCCACCTCGACAACAGAACAACCCTTGAAACCC
>CAYNPP010000068.1:0-8452 GCA_964399095.1 uncultured bacterium
CCCATTGGATCCCAAGGATCAAGTGCAACCGGTTCCCTGTTAAATAGCTCAAGTAATCTTTTAGGTAGATATTTTTTATCTACAACAACCTCGTAGTTGTACTCATCAAACCACTTATCTGTCATAAGGTAGTATCCTTTGGATCCCCCCTTGGTTCCCCAGCTATTTTCGACTCTCCACTTAGTTGATTTTCCCTTGACGATATCAACTCCAGTAAAAAGCATTGCGTGTGTCATTAGACTGTCACCATACTCAAGCCTTGTTCCCTTATTCATCAGAAAATCTGTCCCAAACAATGATTCATAGTCATATAAATCCATATCCATTACACCAAGATCACGATGAAACATTTTACCTACATCACATCCAAACCAAACGGCCTCATTGTCCTTTATTGATTTAATGGCTGCTCTTTTCATATCATCTAGCTCTACATTTGCATACTTTATGATTTCACCGCCAACTACATTCCCAAGGTAGCTTACGGTGTAGAGCTCATTCATCTTCTTGTTAGACATAGGTGCGTGTATAAGGCACACCTTATCTTTTAAATCTATATTCGTGTGCTTCTTGTAAAAATCAAGTGGAGTCAATCCGTTCAATCTAACAAATTTTTTATCCTTGTCTCTTGCCTGCCAGTCAAATGTATCGGGTGGGTTTCCTAGGCAAACACAAAGCATCGAGTAGATTGTTGATAGCATGCTTTCTTTGGTTTTTCTTAACTCAATTAATTTTGCACCTTTGTCATGCATCCCGCGCAGTGTCCATGCAAATTCACGAAGTTTCCTTGTTAGGAACCTGTTCATCATTCGTGATTGGCTACTCTGGTAGCTCTCTGGCATCACCGATTGTGGAAGCACCCCATACTTCTCAATCAGATTAACAAACATATCCCACTGCCCACCATCCTGCACTGGGTTAGAAAGCAGGTACATCATCAGCCGGCTGTCATAGGGCTCATCAAATGTGTTTAGGATATTCTCAAGAAAATAATTTGATTTCTCAAGTTTATCTCCAAACATAAAGTAGTTCTGAGAAAATTCAAAATTCTTCAGGTTGTACTTCTCAGCAAGCGAAATTCTCATTAGGTTGAGTCCTGCAAATCCCCAGCAGCGTCCCGAGGCCTTTTGGTTTGTAACGGTAGTCATTTCATTTGATATAACATCAGAATAGTTGTGATCAATCAGCCGAAAGCCATCCCAATCCATCGCAACGTCGTTCATGTTGCTCCTTACAAGGGCGTTCCGTGATATTCTGGAACTGCCACATGATTTAAATTCTTTTTGAAATTTATTTATGTTTGTTTTAGAAATTGAATCTCTCATATAATCACTCCTTGAAGTTACGTTGTACCCTCGACAGGATTCGAACCTGTAACCGCTGGGGCCGAAACCCAGTGCTCTATCCAGTTGAGCCACGAGGGCTTGGTATTTGGGTGAGTGATGGGAATCGAACCCACGACCCCCTGGACCACAACCAGGTGCTCTAACCAACTGAGCTACACCCACCATTGATGATTCTTGATATTTTAATTTAGGAACATTATATAAAATATTTAATATTTAAATTAATATATCATCTTAAATTTAGTTGAAAAAAATTGACACATGACTCAAAAAATTATAGGCACTGATATTGGAGGGACCACATACTCATCTACTCTATTTGATGAAAATATAAACTCCATTAATCGAACCGCAAAACTGGAGATTTCCTCTATTGATTCTACTGAGGATTTTTTGAGTGCTCTCTCCCATCAAATTAATAGCTTGATAGAGCTTGATACTGATACTGTAGCTGGAGTAGGTATATCCTGCCCAGGCCCCCTTGACTCTGAAAGGGGAATTGTGCTTGATACACCAAATCTAAAGCTTCTTCAGAATGTGAATTTAAAAGAAGAAATTGAAAGTAGATGCAGCGTGCCTGTATACATTGAAAATGATGCGAATTTATTTACCCTTGGGGAGTGGAAGGTCGATGGCAATAAAGATGGAATATTTGGTGGCGTAACCCTTGGAACGGGGTTGGGCTTTGGTCTTGTGATTAATGGAAATTTATATAGAGGTGCGCATGGCTTGGCAATGGAGTATGCCATTTCTCCTGTTGACAATGGGAACTGGGAGTCTGATATATCAATAAATGCAATCAAAAGAATTTGCGGTGATATAATCGGAGAGAAACTTGAGCCCTCACAGATTTATGAATTAGCAAACCAGGGAGACAGAAAAGCAATAAAAATTTGGGAGACATTTGGAACTAATCTCGGAAGAGCATTGAGTCACTTCATCAACATGCTTGACCCGCATAGGATATCAATTGGAGGGGGAGTTTCCGGTGCATTTAACTATTTTGAACCAAATATGATATCCGTTTTAGAAAAATTTTCTCCTTCATTTATAAAAAATAAAACTATTATATTTGAAAGTAAATACAAGGAGCTATCTTCGATGATTGGAGCGGCTATATTAGTAAAACAATCCTTAAAACATTAATATGATATCAAATAATATATTGTATTTTTTTTTGTTCACTTTATTTTTCATAGTGGGCTGTGGGGAGGAAAATATTCCTGAGGTGATGGAGGCCAATGATGAACCTGTGGAACAAAAAGAGGACTTTAAATTCAAATCTTACAGAAGAATAATACCAATAATCAACTTGGGAAGGACTCAGCTTGAAAAGAGTTCAGACATAGATGGCGCAGGAAGGAATCTTCTTAAAACCTTTGATAAAAATAAATCTGAAATAGGCTCTAGCTCTCAAGAATAATACTTACCAGAGATACCACATCAAGGATATCAACCTCGCCATCTTGATTAACATCCGCTAAAAAAATCTGAAACTCAGAAAGTTCCATGCTTCCAACTATATAATTTACAATAATAATGATGTCCACTACATTTATATCGGTGTCACTGTTGACGTCTCCAATTACCTGGTTTCCATCATTAAAAACATCAACGACGTATAGCCCTGTTCTTCTATCAGAGATAAGCACCTCATCAGAACCAAAAAATGGAAATGCCCCCCACGCTCCATTGTATATACTCTGTGTTTCCTGGTCAAATGTATCGTAGTACGCAGCTAGCTGCATATTATAGGGATCAGATATGTCAAGTACCTGAAGGCCGTACACATAGTAGCTGATGTAGAGCCTGTCTCCAAGCACAAAAACATTGTGGGCAGACCAGTCCTCACCACCCTCAGGCATCCATTCATCCATGTACTCAACATTTGATAGATCAGAAACGTCCCACGACATTATATGCCCTCCTGTTGTTTCTGAGCCTGTGTAAAGTGTCTCTCCATTTTCAGACACCCAGCACGAATGAGATTTTATTATTCCAGGCCAGATTGCTATTACACTTGGATTTGTTTTGTCGCTGATATCAAACGCATACATACTATCATTATATAAATCGCATCCATACAACACATCGCCGTACAGACAGACGTCATGCAGGTATACTCCAGACCACCCACCTACTTTTTCAGGATTAGAGGGATCTGATAGATCAAGTATAATCAAATCGTCAATTCCCCAAGACTCAATCTCTCCATCTTGGCTGAATTGGTCATTTGAGCCAATTACATAGAGATACCCATCTGCCTCCATTATATTATGCGACTGGACTACCCCATCCCACTCAGCGTGAACTATAGGGCTCTGTGGGTTACTAATATCAACTACCTGGATCCCCTGTGGCTGAACATAGTACTCGCCCATTTCATACAGCTCAGGGTTAGGATAATTTGCCTCTGTCCCAATATACATAAAGTCGCCATGGGTTTTAATGTCTCTGTGGCTTGAAGTCGAACCCTCAACGAAAGAAACTAAACTGGGATTCTGGGGATCAGTGGTAATATCAATTATATATGTTCCGTCCCAACCACCAATTAATGCGTATCTATTTCCAGAGATCGACTCATAGCCCCAGACATCGTTAAAGTCAGAGATGTAGTCACTCCAAAATACATTCTCATTAGGCTCAAACCAATTTCCGACAAGCTCAGCGTTATAGCTGTCCTGTGAAAAAATAATTTGTCCAATCAATAAACATCCCAATAGGCTAGCTGTTCTCATATTTAATTATATAATATAAATATCAAATTCCATATTAATATTTATAATTATTTTTGATTATTTTACATAAATTACAACAAGAGATAACTTTTGAGCAAAGAAGGAACACTAAATATGCTAAAAACCACTTCATTATTATTTTCAATTTTTACCCTTTTATTATTTGTTTCATGCGCTAAAGATGATCCAGTATCATCTGACCCTGTGACACTGCATGGTGATTGGAGCGCGGGAGAGTATACGTACTCTATTGACTGCGCTGGAACTGAGCTAACATTCGATGAGTATATAGCTCAGCTAATTACCTATGCACAAATTCAACAAACAGAAGAAGCAGTTAATAATCAGTGTGCTGGTGAAGCTGATATTGAAAGTTGTGAAGAAGAGTGGTATCCTTATTATATGGAATTCAATCAATATCTATGGGAGTCTAATCCTTCTATGGAAGAAGAAATCAGAAGTGAAAACACATTCTCTGCAGATAAAAATAATATTGTTTTAAATATAAATTCCGATAAGACTTACTCAATGACATACGATGGTATGTGTATGCAGAGCCAACAATACACAAATCAAATTGTATGTGAAGCTCTTGAAGCTAATGGAACTGCTACCTGGGATGGAACTCAATGTATATTCACAGACTCAACTACATGTGAGGGTACCGATGAAACACTGGGAAACACATGGGATGAAGGGACGTCCGGACTATTAACTTTAATAGGTGACTCAGATACAGATATTGGATTATACAATATAGAGGCAGTTAATACAGACAGCGAATTCCATGGAAAGAAACTTGAGTTTGATGGCAGCGACCTCTCAATAGAGCTAGTCACATATCAACAGGTTTTTCCAACTTATCTTACTAATACTATTTGCATCGATTTGGGCTTCACTACACCAGAATAATATTTTACATAATAAATTGCCTGTTCTTAATATCTAAACTATGATGCAGTCTTTCTTAGAGCTTGATGCGCGTATAACAACCATGATTAACACTCTATCTGTTAATTATTCCTACTTAAGAAGGTTTCTCTTTTTAATTACTCACACAACCGGCGGCACTACAAATATTCTATACGCCGTCATCCTTTTCTTGTTTTTTAAAGATACAGGACACGATATTCTTGCTCTTGGACTTGCGGCATTTGCTTTTCAGGTCCCTGTATATTTTCTATTTAAAAATATGATAAAAAGAGAGAGACCATATATAGATCTTGATATAAAACTTTTTATTAATCCACCTGATAGATACAGCTTCCCATCTGGACACTCGGCATCCGCTATACTTACAACACTTATAGTAAGTAGTAAAATACCTGAGCTGTTTCCATATCTTTTAGCGTGGGTGCTTTGTATCTTTGTTTCGAGAGTTTCTCTGGGCATACACTATGTCACTGACGTTGCGTTTGGAGCAATATTAGGGGGAGTGTCCTATCAGATGTCACATATTATTCTTAGTTACGTACTATAAGATTTATTTTTGCTGCGATTGCAGGGTGATCACTGAGACTATTGAGGTTGGTGTCAATTTTGTAATTAAAAAGATTAAAATCAAAATTATCTGTCCCCCTGTAAAAAATATAATCAAGAATTTCTGCCCTGATTTGTTTGTCTTTAATCCATCTATGGGTATGTAAATTTAGTCCCTCAGCGAACTTGTCTATAGTTTCAAATTCTAAATCAAAAAAATTAACATTTAAATCACCAGCAAGAATAACAGAGACCTCACTTGAGTGAGATTTAATAAAAGCATCAAGTTCAAGCACTTGACTAACTCTAGTATTTTTGTCATCAGAGGAGTCCCCTGCATCCAGGTGGGTGTTGTACAAATCTATTTCCCTGCCATCAAAATTTATTCTTGTATACAGAGCTCCTTTGGTAGCTAGGCAGTCATTGGCCTCTCCCAGCCACCCGCTGCACTCACTGTAGCTGATTTCTTTTTTATCCATAACATCAATTGATTTACTTATTGCAATTGTTAATCCAGATCCATTGGAGTTTATAAATGTATTAAATGGCCAAAAGAACTTTGATTTTTCAGAAGATACAATCTGATGCCCAGGGAGTTTTTTCTCTAGCTCCTCTGTACTAAATATCCAATTCTCCTGAAAGAAAATAATATCATAGGAGCCAACAAGGTCTGCAATTTTATTGATTCTTGTTCTGGGGTCGTCCCCCGCTATTAATGGTGTCAATGCATGGATGTTGTAGGTGAGTACATTCAGCTCTGCGGATAATAAATATCCAATGGTAACCGCTAAAGAAAAAAATAATTTAATGAGCTGTCCTCTTTCTGTATATAATCATTGGAATATAAATAATGTACAGCACAGCTATAGCCATAAGCTCCATATTGAAAAAATAATATGGGAACTGATCTGTCAGTATTAATGGGCTCGCTGTATTTTCTGGTGGCCTAAAGAGAAAGAAGTAATTTGCATCAATCAGGTAGTTTATTAACACAATTGGAACCATCAGAATATTTGTGATAATTATTGTTCGGATTAGAGCACCTTCGCGAAGCACCATGCCATACACAAAAATCAGATACAGCACATTAAGGATAATGAGTCCATGAGAAACCATAAATGAAAAAACATAGAAATGATCCACAAGGCCCGTGGCATCTGGAGTGAGTATAGCCTGAAGCGCGCCACCCAGTCCCCAGAAGTAGCATAGCTCGAACATCAGCTTACTGCGTTTTATAAGGACCCAGGAAGTTGCAAAAACAGAGAATCCACACATGTGAAGGGGAAGATCAGAGCCAATGTGCCAGCCCTTGACATCAAATACTCTGTAGAGGTCATCGAACAGCTCAATGCCTAGAATTGCAAAGACCAAAATAAATGCAACGTTTCTTTGACCTTGTTCCTTAAGAAATTTCTTTGACAGTAAGGGTACCAAAAGCCAGAACAGCGCCATGATATATATATAGTTCATGTGGTACGAACCAAATACCTGAAATTCCATTATTTTCCCTTATCTGGATTTATTTAATTTATCTAAATAACGAACCATGTTAAAAGGAATAAAATCATTATTATAGGAAATTCTTGATGGGTGACGCGGGTGCCCATCCTTTGTCGTTGATCCAATTGACATCCAATTAGGATTCATAGGTGCAAGAGAATCTACAATATCCCTCAAACAGTCTTTCAAATACTCTCTCTTAGTAATCATCTGTCCCCAGGCAACCCAAACATCAGGCTGCTTGGACTCAGAGATATAATCAAATATATAATTGCAGTTACAGGATGATATCCCTTTATTGTACCTTCTATGCAGATTATCAGGGCTGGTAGATCGCTGTGGGTAGAGGTTGTAAACCATAAACCCACTGTAGTTATTTTTTCTTGAAAAGTTTCTAATCTTTGTTATAGTTGTATCTGATTTGTTCTGGTCTGCTGTACTTGGATTAAGGGCAATGACATGTATCGGTCTGCTCCCTGACTCTCCAATTACAAACCGTGAGCTGTTGTTCGCACTGGTTTGATAGATATCAAACATCTATAGCTCAACAAAACAAGCAACAGCTAAACAGTTTCTAAGCAAATAATTAGAGAATCAAATTAATAAGCATTATAACATCAAGGATATTAATCACACCATTTGAATCTATATCCGCATCTAACTTTTGGCAATCAGTGAAATCAGGTGATGATATACCGCCAGCAAGAATCATATTAACCGCGATTACAACATCAAGTATATCATGATTCATGTCATCGTTGATGTCCCCAGACATATTATTGCAATCATCGCAGGCATCTCCAATCCCATCACCATCAACATCACTTTGACTTGAGTTCGATGTGCCAGGGCAATTATCCTCTGTATCCTCAACGCCATCCTCATCGCAATCTGAGCATGGAAGGCACAGCGTTCCGCACACATCAACAAGCTGCTCTAGGAAGTCGTTTGTATCTCCGCCACTCCATCCATCTACTGTGCTGTTGGTTCCATCACAAGAGTTTGTATTGGTGTTACTATCAAGTGTCCACGGCTTCGCTCTTACTGTCATGGTGTGGTCAATTAAAACAAATGTTGGGAAAGCGCTCCATGAATCGTGGAACCTATCAAAGAATCCATGGCTTCCGCTTTGGTTTTCATCTACAACTAGAGGGGCATCACTGTTACCAAAATTTGACTGCCACTGCTCACAGGAGTATGGCTGACCTGGATCTGAAAGTGAGGTTACAAATTTAACTCCGTGCTCTGCCCATTCTTCTTCTAGCCCATCAACTATGGGTGCATTAGATTGGCAGGGGCCTCACCAGCTTGCGCTCATATCAATAAAAATAACATGATACTGCCCACCATTAAGGTCGCCATTCCAATCTGCTAACTTAAATATATCAC
>CAYNPP010000069.1:0-8421 GCA_964399095.1 uncultured bacterium
AATGGAGCCTTTCTTTTCGACGAGGTATCAATAAGTATACCTAATATTAACTTACCTAAAAAGCAACAGATAGAGATAGTCTTAGACGATTAGCAGCATTTGCATTTGCTGTTATATCAGCAGTGTCTGCCGAAGGTGTCATACAATACTCAAAATTTGTTGACAAACCAGGAACAACCTCAAGACCAACACCAAATGTGTAGTGAGCAAGTGGACCAGAATCACCTGTTAAGGAACCAATTCCAATAACACCCCAATTCCAACCAACTAAAAGCCTGCTATCTGTACCATCACTGTTTACCTGAAATCCTGTGTATCTATCACCATCAATATCTAATTTTAAACCAATCGCAGCACTTGGAGATGCTGAGTTAATAAAATCTTCATATCTGATAGAGAATGTAGGTGATATATCACGGGCTTGCATGTAAGATGAAAGGCATAGTACTAATGTCGATACTATTATAATACACTTTTTCATATTCTGTACCCTTAATTAGCAAGCATAAGTGGCTTTGCAACCAAGCAGAGCCACTTTAGCTTAATTGTTTATTTAGAATCCAAATCCAACAACTATAGATAGATTCATACTATTTTCATCCTGTTCAGCTAGAGCATTACCAGCTACAGCTGTAGTTTCAGCACCTGGAGCCATTATATAATCATAATTTGTGCTGATAGAAGTTTTGATACCATCTCCACCATTCCACCATGTATAACCAAGGCCCATTGATGTTTCTGCAACAAAACCATCATCAGTATCAACGTCTGTTGAAGCAACAGCTGCAGTCCAACCCATTCTTAGCGTTGCACTTGTATTTGGTACTCCAAAATACATCATCATTCCAAGATCAGAGTCCCAACCAACACTAGTTGAACCATTAAGTTCATATGTTACACCCCAAGAGGTAGCAACTGCTGTGTCATCTGCCATATCAGTATAATTGTTTGCATAGTGAAAATTTACACTTCCAAACATATATGAAGCAGCATCAGCAAATATTGCAATATTTTTAACCATTTTCATTTGTTTTCTCCTTGTTAATTAACAAAATTTTACTATTTAAAATTTATCTCCATCAAGCGCAAGGCTTGATGGAGATAAAGTAGAGTGGATACTAAAATCCGAAACCAACTACAATTGATAGATTTCCATCAGTTGTATTTGGACTAGCTTCAGTAGTAACCATATCATAGTTAGTGCTGATAGATGTATTTAAACCATCACCACCTGACCACCATGTATAACCAAGACCAACAGAAGTCTTAGTTGTACCAGACCAACCCATTCTTAGACCAACATTTCCAACATTAAAGTGGAAAAGCATACCTAATGTAGAATCATATCCTACAGCAGTTGAACCGTTAAGATCAAATGTAGCACCGTATGAAGTAGCAACAGCTTGAGTATCATCAAGATCTGAAAAGTTGTTTGCCATATGGAAACTAACTGATGCAAAACTTAGTGATGCAGCTACAGCTACTATTGCGATATTTCTAACCATTTTCATTTGTTTTCTCCTTAGTTAAAAAAACGTGTTAACACATTGATGAGATATTCATCAATTCTTTACTTTATTTTAAAAAGCAAATAAGATATACATCTTATTTCGCTAATATTACAACACTTACAAGCAAACAACCAAGTATTTAATGTATTACTTTAAGTGTTTTTAATTTTCTCTTCGAGAAAAAATTAAAATTTTACTCCTACTGACAGCCTTATATAGTCATTTACAGTTTCATGATCAATCATAACATACTCAACTGATGTAAACATATTATCCAGTACGCTGTAGGTTGCACCAAAGGTAAACAGTGAGACAGTAGTATCATCGTCGATGTCTTTTGTCCCAAGTCCCATTATGCTCCATTTCCAACCCATTATTAACCTTATTTCATCACCTGCTGTATTAGTGTCAAATCCTGTATATTTATCTTCATCTATTCCAAGTATAATGCCAATCGATGATGCTGGTGACATTCCATTTAATATATCATCGTATCTTATTGATATTGATGGTTCTACGTTTCTTTCATCTTGCATGAATAAAAAAGATGTAAGAAGAAAGAGTGAGATTGTTGATATCAGTATTTTTTTATAATTCATATTCTAATTTATATATAGTTGTTAAAAAGTTACCATAACAGCCAGCCTTATATGATCATCTATTCCTGCATCACTGTCTGGAGTCATTACATATTCTATATTAGTAGATAAGCCATCTAATACACTATAGCTACCCCCAAAGGTAAAACTCGGATATGTAATAGTATCAACTAGCTTTGTTCCAAGGCCAATAATAGCCCATTTCCATCCCAATATTAATCTAGAATCAAAATCTTCCTGATTAGTATTAACCTCAAATCCAGTATATCTATCATCATCTATATTAAGTTTTACTCCAATTGCTACACCTGGAGAGAGTTCCTCGATGAAATTTTCATAACGTATAGATAAAGTGGGGTTTATATCTTGAGCAGTAATTATACTAATAAAGAAGAATGATAAAAAAAAATTAATATATAGGTTGTTCATTAAGAGAATTTATTTTTATTGAACCGCGCTGAATCTGCAGCGCGGTTCAAAAAAAACAACAACTTAGAATCCAAATCCTACAGTAATTGAAAGATTTGCTGTATTCTGAGCCTGTGTAGCAGTCGCAGAAGTTGCTCCTGGAGCCATTACGTAGTCATAGTTTGTTCCAATACTAGTTTTAATATTGTCACCACCATTCCACCATGTATAGCCTAGGCCAACTGAAGTTTCTGCTGCGTAGTGATCGTCGTCACCATCTGCATCACCAGTTCCTGCTGTCCAACCCATTCTTAGTGTAGCACCTGTATTTGGAACTCCAAAATACATCATCATACCAAGACTTGAATCCCAGCCAACACTTGTGTCACCATTAAGATCATATGTTACACCATATGAAGTAGTAACAGAAGTGTTTGTATCCATATCACTGTAATTATTAGCCATATGGAAACCAACATTTGCAAACATGAAAGAAGCTGCAACAGCAACTATTGCTATATTTTTAACCATTTTCATTTGTTTTCTCCTATTTGTTATTTGTGTTATAACACATTTGGTAATGTTATTACCAAAATCTATATTTTAAAAAACTACTATCTTTTGATTTGCTATGGTACTTCTGCAAATCTGTGGATTTTACAACTTTTTAAAGTAACAAGCAAAGTATTTAATGTATTACTTTAAGTGCAACTGAAAGCTGTGCTCTATAATTGACTATATATTTTTATATAGTCTCAAAAGGAAATCTGCAATTTTCCTTATTCTATTTGTATAGGGTGCTTTTAATAAATTTAGAAAGTTTATTTTTGACTGATAGGTTATTGTTCTTATGTTTGAAAATTCTTTGAATCCTGAGAATCCATGGTATCTGCCTATCCCACTGCCCATGACTCCACCAAAAGGAAGATTATGATTGATAAACTGGGCGGCTATATCATTTATACAAACAGACCCTGAGCTTGTACTTGACTCAACTCTTTTAATAAACTTTCTGTTGTTTGAAAAAATATACAACGCCAAGGGATTATCAATATTACATAATATTTTGTCTAAGTCATCCTCAGAATTATATTTAACTATAGGAAGCAATGGACCAAAAATTTCTTCTTTTAACAAATCTGCTGTAGATGTTTCAGCGTTAATTAATGTTGGTTGTATGAATTTTGTTTTGATATCATGATTAGCTCCATAGATAATGGAGTTTTTATTTTTTGAAATGATATCAGCTAATCGATTAAAATGGCTATCATTTATAATTCTAGCTAAGCTATCTGAGTTCATCTGATCCTCAAAACCATCTCCATATGAAATTTTAATCTTATCAACCATCACATCAATAAACTCTTGATATTGGGATTCATGGACAACTATATAATCAGGTGCAATGCAGCTTTGACCAAGATTAATGAATTTTGTGGCAATTAGCCTGTCTGACACTGTTTTTAAATTATAATTTTTATCTATTATAACAGGAGACTTCCCACCAAGCTCTAATGTCACCGAAGATAAATTAGCTGAAGCTGATGTGAGTATTTTTTTTCCAATATTTGAGCTTCCTGTAAAAAAAATGTGATTGAATGGAAGATCCAGCAATAACTGTGCTTCTTTTTTATCTCCTTCTACAACTGCAACCTCTCTAGAGTCAAATAAATCACTGGCCATTTGAGCAACTAATTTTGAGCAGTGGGGTGTAGATTCAGATGGTTTAATAATTGTACTGTTTCCTGCTGCTATTGAATATATAAGAGGAGCAACACACAGCTGGAATGGATAGTTCCAGGGAGATATAATCAGGCAAACCCCCTTTGGGTAATATTTTATATATGATTTTGAAAACAGTACAGGTAGGGTGCTCGATACTCTCCGTGGTTCCATCCACTCCTTAAGATTATTTATTACATTCTTTGCTAAATCAATTGAGACCCAAATTTCTGCTATATCTGTTTCAAACCCTGGTTTTGATAAATCCTTATCTAGAGCAGATTTAATATTACCTCTATTATCATAAATCCAATCCACAACTGATTGAATTTTTTTTATTCTAGATTTATAGTCTGTCTCCCGTAGCAGAGGAGCAGTTGAAAACTGACTTTGAAATAAATCGCCTATATTCTCTTTATTCATTTACTTTCCCTGGAAATTTTTCCATAGCATATTCAGCTAGAGCCGTTATTGTAAGACTTGGGTTGACGCCTAAATTGGACGGAATAGACGAGCCATCAATTACATAGAGCCCGCTATATCCAAATACCTCTAAATTATCATTCACTACTCCACCACCTTTATCTTTTGCTATTCTTGCTCCACCTAATATATGGGCCGTTGTAGGAATATTCAAAATTGAACTCATATACGTAGTTGTGCAACTACCCCCTATATTCTTTGCAATATCCTCGGCTACTTTTTCTCCTATTGGTATCCTACCTACAATCGGAGTTTTACTACTATTCATAGTATTAATTGATGATGAGCCAAATTTCCACCATTTTTTTTCATATACAAATTTCAAGTAATTATCAATGGGCTGCATAACAAGTAAAAAAACAGCTTTTTCAGACCATTTTCGTGGTAATAAATGGGAAATATTTCTTATTGGATGCTTTACAAAATTTATTATCCAAGATACAACGCCCGCTTTTACATCCATCCCTGGCATATCAGTTGTAAGCATACCCATCATATTCTGTCCTTTTCCAAAGCGAAAGGTTTCGATATGGGTATCATCATCAGGATGAAACCCTGCTGAAATAGCAACTCCTCTCGTTAATCTTTCATCCGCTTTAGGTACCTTCACACCAATGATTGCTTCTGAATTTGAACGAATGAAATTTCCAAGTTGATCTGATAAATTTGGTAAGGAGCCCGATTTTTTACAATTCATGAGGAGCTTAACACTGCCCATGACCCCACCTGACACAATAACTTTGCTTGCTGAAAAGTAATGTTTCGGATGTAGAATACCAGTTGATTTTCGTGCACTGACTACATATACATCATCTTTTTTTGATATGTCTCTTACATCCATCTCTGGAATAATGTCAACCCCAAGTTTTTCAGCAAGATACAGGTAGTTTTTATCGAGAGTATTCTTCGCATCATGCCTGCAGCCTACCATGCACTCTCCACAGTATATACAGCCCTTTCTATCGGGTCCCTTTCCATCAAAGTAGGGATCCCTATGCCAGCCCTCCTCTTTAGAAAAGAATATTCCAACATCTACATTATAGAAAGTATCATCTCTACCCATCTTTTTAGCCGCATCTTTTAAATAACGATCCGTTTCACCTAAAACAGGTGCAGGCGTTGAGCCAAGCATAGATTTGGCTCTTTTATAAAATGGCTGCAAACGTTCCTTCCATTTTTCATCTGTCCAGCCGCTGCTAAAAGCCTTGTCAGGTGGGACTAAATGAGTGTTTGCATATACAAGGCTTCCTCCGCCCACCCCTGCGCCATGGATTACAAATAAATCTCTAAACAATGTTATGCACTGGATTCCATATAAAAATAATTTTGGATACCACAGATGCTTCCTTAGATTCCAGCTTGTTTTTGGAAAATCCTTTGACCTGTAGCGCTTTCCTCTTTCTAACACCGCCACACGGTACCCCTTTTCAGCTAACCGCAGAGCAGACACGCTTCCTCCAAATCCTGAACCTATTATAACAACATCATAATCTCTATTTATATTTTCTTTCAATAAACTTCTTTACCTCTTTTATATAGCTAAAATTTATCTTATGACCGCCATTATACAACTTTAATTGAACATTGTCACTTTCTTTTGATAGTAGCTCGTATGCTAATTCTGACTGTTCAATAGAAATTACATCATCACTGGTTCCATGCCCAATAATAATTGGAGTCTCTCTCTGTGATGGATGAACTCTAACCGTATTTTTGTCAAGTAGCTTCTGTCTTGCCTCTTTAAAATTATCAATTCTAGCTATAAACCCTGAAATTGGGAATATCCCGCCTAAAGGTTTATCAATGATTTTAAGTAGCTCATAGCAAACAAGTCCCCCCTGAGAAAAACCAAACAAATACACATCAGTACTAGAAAAATTGTTAAAAATATGATTCTCAAAAAAATCAAGCAGTAATTTTATTGGTTCATTTTTTTCAAATACTCCGGGAGACTTTTCATAGGTCCACGAATATTTTTTATTATTATTTACTTTGTATGGTCCTTGTGGGAAGATGCAAGCAGAGCTATCTATTCTAAAGGATTCTGAGACTCCAGAGAAGCTATCCTTATTACCCATCCACCCATGCAAAAAGATTAAACATACCTTGGATTTTTTTATGCTCCCTTGAATTTTGAAATCAAGTTTTTTATCTACAATCATAATGCTAAGTTAATATTATTTTTGTAAAAAATATTTGAAAAGGTTTTACAAAAGATTCTTAAATTAGATTCTACTCTTTAATGAGAATGAATAGAATATGATTTTAGGAATACCAAAAGAAACACTAAACAATGAGAGCAGGGTGGCTGCCATTCCCGCAACTATTAAGCAGTATATCTCTGCTGGTTTTAGCGTTGTCGTAGAATCTGGGGCGGGTAATTTATCTCAAATTTCAGATCAGGATTACAAACAGGTTGGTGCAGAAATTTTATCCGACGCAACCTCAGTCTACGCTAAAAGCGATATGATTTTAAAGGTAAACTCCCCAACAGAAGAAGAAATAAATATTATCAAAGATGGAAGCTCCTACATATCATTTTTCCAAACAATGAAAGAAACACCTAAAGTTGTTGCTCTTCAAAAGAAAAATATTACTGGATACTCAATGCACTTGATTCCAAGGACCACCCTTGCACAAAAAATGGATGCGCTGAGTTCACAGACAAATATAGCTGGATACAAAGCGGTGTTAATTGCGGCATGTCATATAGATAAATACATGCCTCTTCTTATGACAGCAGCAGGAACAATATCTCCAGCTAAGGTGCTTGTGCTAGGTGCAGGTGTAGCGGGGCTGTCTGCAATTGCAACAGCAAAGAGACTGGGTGCCCAAGTTGAAGCATCCGACGTTAGACCGGAGGTGAAGGAGCAAGTTGAAAGCTTAGGTGCAAAATTTTTAGAGGTAGAATCAGACTCCGATGATGGAGTAGGAGAAGGTGGATATGCAAAAGAGACCACAGATGAATATAAGAAAAAACAGGCTGCGCTTCTTGAGGAGCGTGTAGCAGACTCTGATATTGTGGTTACCACTGCGCTTATCCCTGGTAGACCTGCGCCGATACTTATTTCAGATGACATGGTAAAGTCAATGTCCCCTGGCTCTGTAATTATGGACCTTGCAGCTGAAAATGGCGGTAACTGCAGCCTAACAAAGCCGGATGAAATTGTTGATGTAGATGGAGTTATGGTAGATGGAACAGTAAATTTTGCGGGTAGCATGAGCGTGCATGCATCTCAGTTGTACTCAAAGAATGTATGTGCATTTATTCTGCATGGCTATGATAAAGAGAAAAAAGAATTTAATTTAGAAGATGAAATAGTAAGTGGCTCTATGTTCGTTCATGGTGGTGAAATTGTAGATGAACGAACAAAATCAGCTGTTGAGGAGAATCAATAATGGATATTGCTGTAATTACTATATTTGTGCTCGCTGTATTTGTTGGTTTTGAAATTATAACTAAAGTGCCCCCCACTCTTCATACTCCACTGATGTCTGGCTCTAATGCAATTTCTGGAATTGCTATTATTGGAGCTGTGCTAGCGACGGTAGTAGATGGAGAGATAGGGATGTGGATTGGTTTTATCGCAGTTATTTTTGCAATGATTAATGTTGTTGGTGGATTCATGGTTACCGATCGAATGCTTAAAATGTTTAAAAGGAAATAAATTGGAAAATTTTATTGACATAGCGTATCT
>CAYNPP010000070.1:0-6138 GCA_964399095.1 uncultured bacterium
TACAATGTTTACTTTTGGATTCAACTCATTAACAACCTTGAGCACTCCCATAACAACAGCACATCCACACATATCAATTTTCATTTCATCCATTTTAGATGCTGGCTTTATAGATATACCACCAGAGTCAAACGTCAAGCCCTTACCAACAAGCGCAATGGGTTTATCTTTTTTCTTCCCACCATTATACTCAACCAATATGAGTTTAGCTGGCTCATCTGCTCCCATTGCAACTCCATAAAAAGAACCTAGCCCCAGCTTTTGAAACTCAGAGACATCAATAATCTTAGAAGACATATTTTTATTTGACTTGGCTATTTCAACTGCCTCATCAGCGATAAAAGATGGCGTAAGAATATTGGCTGGATGGTTGGAAAGGTCCCTGCCGTAGCATACTCCTGTTCCTAGAACAACACCTTTTGCAACTATCTTATCACTGCCCGCTCCAACTAACGCTATTGATTCAAGTGAGTTTGGTTTACTTTTTGATTTATAATCATTGAACTCATAGCTCCCAAGCACAAGCCCTTCAACAAAGGCTTGAAGCTTTGAATCAGTCCCCAAGCCGAAGCTTTTAATATCTACGGAGACACTTTTACATTTATTTTTGTTTGCAAATTTTGTGAGTGTAGCGGCAATGCTACGAATTTCATCATTGTCAGATGGATTTGGGTATCCATACAAGCAAATCCTATCAGATTCAAGATTATTGTAGGAGATTGATTTTTTCTTATTCTTACCTATATCGCTCTCGAGAGAGAATATAGTGTTCAAAGATTTCTTTGTTTCATTTGACAAAGTTGATGTCAGCATGGGACGTTTATGATTTTCATTCACACCAATGATAAACATATCATGGGATTTTTCTATATTTTTTTCAAAAGTAATATTATTAATAGCTGACATTTTTTCTCCAAGAATTATAATTATATGTTTATTTTATACAGTGAATATATTCAAATTTATATTTCTCTTACAAGCAATACTAACAAAAGGATTTTTTTATGCAATTTTCAGGAATGCTTAAAGAAAATACACTAAAAGATAAAGTGATAATAGTTACCGGTGGCGGAACAGGTCTTGGTAAAAGTATGAGCAAGTATTTCCTTGAGCTTGGTGCATCTGTTGTAATAACGAGTAGAAAACAAGACGTACTAGAATCTACAAAAAAAGAGTTAGAGTCTTCTACTGGAGGAACAGTGCACTATGTAGTTGGGGATGTAAGGAATATTGATGACGTAAACAATACAATAGAATCATCTATCAAAAAGTTTGGTAGAATCGATGCACTGCTTAATAATGCAGCGGGTAATTTTATTAGCCCTACTGAAAAATTATCTTCAAAGGCCTTTGAGACGATTATAGATATTGTTTTAAAAGGAACGTGCAACTATTCACTTGAGGTTGGAAAGTACTGGATTGATAATAACATCAAGGGAACGATGCTAAACATTGTAACTACATATGCATACACGGGTTCAGGATACGTTGTACCCTCTGCCTGCGCCAAAGGAGGTGTCTTGACACTAACTAAATCTCTGGCATCCGAATGGGTCAAGTATGGTATCAGATGCAATGCAATCGCTCCAGGGCCATTCCCAACAGAAGGTGCAATGTCCCGTTTATTTCCAAAGATTTTTTCAACATTTATTGACATAGAGAAAAGATTACCTATGAAGAGGTTTGGAGACCACCAAGAGCTTGCTAATCTCGCAGCTTATCTGCTTTCTGATCACTCTTCATATATTAATGGAGAGGTTGTTACAATTGATGGCGCGGAGTGGATACACAAGGCAGGCGAATTTAATTGGCTTGATAAAGTCCCCAAAAAAATGTGGTCGCTTATAACAAAATCAACAAGAAAGAAAAAATAATGAAAATATATAGAACATACAATATGCACAGCGCAAGATTCATACCTACTCTACCAGACACTCACCCTTGCAGCAAGATGCATGGACACACCTTTAAAATTATAATAGAGCTAGATGGGCCAATTGATATATCAACTGGTTTTATTATGGATTTTTATGATATTGATTCTATAGTGAATAAAAATATTATTAATGTACTGGACCATAAGATTCTTAATGAAATAGATGGATTGAACAACCCTAGCAGTGAACATCTATCAATCTGGATTTGGAATAAATTAAGCCCTTTTATACCAATGCTCTCACAGGTAACCATATCAGAAGATCATGGTACAGGAATAAAGTATTCTGGAAAATAAGAGTATGAAGAATGTTATCTCACTAAGTGGTGGCTTGGATTCGACCTCACTCCTTATTCATTTACTTGCAAAAAATGCCGAGGTCTACGCAGTGACCTTTGACTATGGTCAAAAACATTGCATTGAGATTGACTTTGCTAAAAAAAATGTATCCTATCTACTTTCTAGGGGATTTAAAATACATCACAAAGTAGTTGATATCACAGACTGCACCTCTCTTCTGCAGTCTTCCCTCACTGATGAAAAGTACGATGTCCCCGAAGGACATTATGAGGATGAGAACATGAAATCAACTTTTGTCCCAAATAGGAATTCTATCTTTACATCTATTATCTATGGGTACGCTATCACTCTTTATCAACAATTAAATACCAATATTACTATTTCTCTTGGTGTGCACTCGGGAGATCACACAATATACCCAGACTGTAGACCTGAATTCTTTGCTAGTATCATGAATTCCTTTAAAATAGGAAACTGGAATTCTGAAAACATTGATATTTATCTACCATTTATCAATTATGACAAAAAAAAGATTATACAGAACGCCATAGATTCCTGTAATAAATTAAATTTAAATTTTAACGATATTTACACTAATACGATTACCACATATTCTCCGGACAAGAATGGTCTTTCTCACGGCAGGACTGGATCTGATATTGAAAGAATAATTGCATTTCACAGCTTAGGATTACAGGATCCCGCAAGCTACACAGAGGATTGGGATAAAATTGTTGAGTATGCGTTAAATATTGAAAAAAAACATAATAGCTAATGTTCTGTTATTTCTATTTTGTAACCCCTCATCTTTGCATAATTAAAAAAATCTTTTCCACTCAAGGCCTTTTCAATTGGCCACGCACCGACATCTAGATGGCCATTGACGATATGCTGCATTACCATGGACGCATGAAATCCTGTCCACTGCTCCATCGCTAAAAATTCTGTGTCTTTATCATAGTATTCTATGCACTCTACTGTCCTGCTAAGTATTGCATTATTTCTCTTGCCGCTGGCAGTGGTTCTCATTATACAGATATCATGTGGATTACCTTTACTAATTTGTGGCTCTAGTAAGAAATGATAAAATTCCCTTGGTGATATATCTTTTCCATTATATGAAATTATTTCCTCATTAAAAAGCCCAAGTTGACGGTATGCTATCATCTCTTTCCAGTGCCCATGGTATCTAAGTGTTTTATTTTCTAGCGTATTAATCTTACCTTCATTCGTCCAAGGCATTGTCGATAGACCTCCAGAGGTGACAGCGGCCTCTAAAACACCAATTTCTTCTCCAAAATCTACTTCTTCAATATCTTCAAAGCATGGAACCTCAGCAACCTTTTTATCTCGAATAAAATAGGCATTTCCATCGTATTCATTTGTTAGCCCCTGTATATTGAAAAATAAATTGTAGTTCCAGGGTGGACTTGGACATGCAGGGAGACCACCATCCCACACTCTAACAGAATCTATCTCATCGAGACCATCCATTGAAAGCAGCGCCATAGACACATTCATTCCTGGGCCCATGCCACAGTCTGGGACAATAGAGATTCCGGCATCAATGGCCTCTCTATTCATAGATAACTGTTTAATTACATTCTGTGTGTGTCCTCCAAGGTCAACCATGTTTGTTTTTGTTGCAATCGCTATCTCAGATAGATATAGATTAAAAGAGTATGGAACTGAACTTAAAAAAATATCTACTCCATTCAGAGCTGATACAATATCAGCTCTATCTTGAATATTTATTGCTAGAGTTTGAACATCATAGCCTGTTAATTTTTTTATTCTATTAGCGCAAGTATTTAATCCATCTTGATTGCTATCTATCAATAGAACTGAATCTGGATTTCCAAATTTTATTATATCATATGCCGCAGCTGTTCCCTGTCGCCCCGCACCCACAATGCAAAAATTTTTCATTTTTATATCTCCTGCTATAAATATATAATTTCATTAAATATATTTGTATATTTCATAATCAAATTACGCTATAAATTACTTTTTTATCAGGAGATTTTATGAAATTAATCCTTACTCTTTTTTTAACTATAACTTTTGCAATTGAAACTGAAGCTCTAGGCACATTTGACCCTTGGGGTGGTCAGTCAGTGACAACATCAGATAATCTTGATGCCTCAAAGCTTAATCCTGCAGGATACGCCGTAGACAATGGCACAGTTTCTGGTTGGTATTTTGAACCAGACTCTGATGGGAAGCTACTCACTGACAACTCAATGTTTTACTATGGTTTTAGAAGCAATGGATTTGGATGGAGCTTGAAATACGGAGCTGAGGATAAGCTACTGAATGCAACCGATGTAAACATTTCATTTGCAGGCCCCATACACAGATCACTTTTGTTTGGTGCAAATTGGAGCAAGCTTGATGAGCAAGTATCAGTTGGGCTACTCTACAGACCAGCAAACTTTATCTCTCTTGGCTTAACATCAAGTTTCGATGACGAGTCAAATGAATATAACAACACACGAATGGGATTTGCATTAAGGCCACTCGCTAAAGAGACTCTGACCATCGGGATGGATGTTATTGCAGATTTTGATCACACAGTTGCCTCTCTATCTCCATTTATTGATTTAACGGTATGCGGTGGATTGACATTTAAATCACAGTTCTACACAGATTCCTTTGGCGATGATTTTGATATATCAAATATGACATTTATGTCTTCAATAAGCTTTAATTTAGGAAAAGCAAGTGTATATTTTACACATTCAGGCTCACCTGGATATGGCATTGGATCTAGCAGCGCAAACTATAAAAAGGAAACCCTCTTTAACAAACCAAAAAAGGATGTTTTAAAATACATTAGATTTGACCTAGCAGGATTATTCATTGAAGAAAATACAGATAAAGTTCCATTTACTTTTGGCGCTGGTTCATTATTTTCAAATCCACAAAAAGGTCAACACTTAAAATCTTGGCTTGATGAAATTAATAAATTCTCTGAAGATGAGACTGTTGCAGGACTAATAATTGACCTTGGATTTGTTAACGCTGGTTTTTCAAAAAAAGAAGAGATGCATGATGCACTTCTCGCCTTTAAAAACTCAGGGAAGAAAATTATAGTGTATGCAGAGTATGGAATTTCAAATACAGACTATTTCTTAGTTTCCATGGCAGATGAAATTTACTTAAACGATATGACCGGAGTTAACCTCAAGGGCCTTGCGATGGAAGTTACCTTTTACAGAGAGATGCTAGATACCCTCAATATAGTACCCGAAGTGTTTAGAGTAAATATCGATGGGGAGTCATATAAAACAGCTGGGGATTCATTTTTAGAAAGAACGGCCACGCCACAGATGATAGAGAATTATGGTGAGTTACTTACAGATTTATATGCAATCTTTGTTGACAAAATATCTATAGCAAGAGGATGGGAAGAAGAGCAAACATTAGATGTTATCAATAATGGTCCATATGGTATTTCATCGGAGTTAATTAACCGTGGATTGATAACAGATACAATGTATCCAGACCAATTTGATGATTATGTAGATGACCTTAAAGCAGAGAATAAATTAGATATAGAAAAAGATAAGGCTTCTAAAGATGAGGCTAAATATGAAGTAGTAAAATGGTATGAAATTGATAGAAGTAAGCTATACGTATCTGATTGGTCCCCAAAAGAAAAGGATCAGATAGCGCTCATCTATGCTGTAGGTGGAATTGTATCCGGACAAAGCAATACAACTCCCTCAGGTTCCTCTACAATGGGAGCAGAAACTATAAGAGAAGCAATTAAAAGCGCAAGAGAAGATAAAAACATTAAGGAAGTAGTTCTGAGAATTGACAGTGGTGGTGGCTCTGCTCTGGCCTCCGACCAAATGTGGAGAGAGATTCTTCTTACAACAGAGAATGAAGTCAGCACT
>CAYNPP010000070.1:6148-8170 GCA_964399095.1 uncultured bacterium
AAGAACAAGCCATTTATTGCATCTATGTCCTCTGTAGCTGCATCTGGGGGATATTATATTGCTTGCCAGGCAGATAAAATAGTTGCAAATAGCTCCACTGTAACTGGATCAATTGGTGTGATCGGACTTTCACTAAATTTTTCTAAATTCTTTACACAATATGGCATTAATACCGAGATAATAACTAAAATGGGTGACCACGCTGACTTCTACACAGGCTCTAGATTGAGGAGCGAATACGAAACCAATAAGATAGAAGAAGGTATAGAGGATATCTATAAAATATTTAAGGCTAAGGTCATTAGTGGAAGAGACGATTTGAGTGACATAGATAAGCTTGATGAAATTGCAATGGGCCGAGTATGGACAGGGGGAAAAGCCCAAGTCCACAAGCTGGTTGATAAAATTGGTGGAGTAAATGATGCTATCCTTCTAGCTGCAAAAGAAGCTGGAATTGAAGATTTAGAGAATATTAGTGTTGTAGAATATCCACGAAGAGACTTGGCGTATGAAATTAAAATGGGGATAGAGCAAGGGAAATCAAAACTTATTACAGAAGTTATACCACCCGAGCTATATGATTATTATATAAAATCAAAGACAATCTACGAAATAAGCAAGAGTGGAGATGTTATGATGATTCCCCATTCAATTGTAATTAAATAGCTGAAGTGCTGGAAATTTATTTCTATTCTCATTATATTATAACATGAATATTATTTTTTACATATTATTTCTATCTATACCTTTTTCACAAGATAGATCCACTCTTTTCAGTACAGGGAACCCCCCAGAACTAGGAGAGGGCTGGGATGTAAGATGCAGTGAACTTGCAAATGATGAGATTGGGGATATAAATCAAGATGGAAATGCAGATGTCCTTGATGTTGTTAGTATCGTTGGATTTATTCTAGGCAACTCAGTTCCTTCAGAAGAGGAAGCTACACTTGCAGACACTAACTACGATGGGAGTGTCGATGTACTTGATGTTGTGGCAATTGTAAGTATAATTTTAAATGGAAATCCTGGAGGATGTCTATCTGGGTACTCTGCTGCAGTAAAATTCTATTCCTCAAATGAGTATACATTTGAAGCATTTTCAGTAATATTTGAAACCGGAGATTTTGAAGGTGATGGTCTTTTTGAGGTAATGCTTCATGAAGATGCTAATAACTCCCCTGGTGATGTGATTGGCTCATGGAATCTTAACTTAGATGAAAATATAGCTAGAGAGTATTATGTTTTTACAGGAGACACTGATTGTATCCTTTTAACAACTTCAACTTACTATTGGCTATCAGTTCATCCGGTTGATAATGTTGATGAGGCACTTTGGCTATTCTCAGAAGATGATTATACATATGCAGAAAGCACTGATATGGGAGCTACTTGGAGTGAAACCTTATCAGATCAAGTCGGATGTACAAAAATTTATGGTGAGCAAATATATGAATCCTCCTTTTATGAGCCCAGCGCAGAGCAAGTATATGACTGGTCTCTAGAGGATATTAATTCCAACTCTGAATATTATGCAGAGCATATTGGGCCTTCTACATTCTTTGATTCTGACAATGTATCTGTATATTACTTTGGGAAGGCAGGCTGAAGCCTTTGTCGACACCGGTTCGGTGTTCTCAACGACCTCTATCTTGACCTTTTATCTGAAGGATATGCAGATATTAAATTTATAGGTGTTAATGGATATGATTATATTGAAAATGACTACCACTGCATGATATGCGATGATCCAGATAGTTGCGGTAGTTGCGATGAAATCAGAGTCCTTCCATGGGTTCAGGATATTCCTCACCTTTATATTGAACATTATGACGAAGAAACATGCTCGTATAATGGCTACTCCTGGCAATTTTCTGAACAAATAATACATAGTGATATGGATCAATCAACTTGTCTCTCTAATGGATATACGTGGCATGAGGATTACATGATGACTTATAATGATTTAACTGAGGTTGAATGCCTAAATGCAGGATACACGTGGTTTCATGATTTATGTGTAGA
>CAYNPP010000071.1:0-1676 GCA_964399095.1 uncultured bacterium
TACTTAGAGCATTTGCATAGGTGAATATCTGCTTTAATTTTTCTTTATTTTTCATTTTTATAGTTTGTCATTATCATTTATGGCACTATGATTTTCGATTCATATTAAAATTGACAGCAGATTTCAATGAATCTTTATACTTCCCATTTTCAAAAACATCAAGATCTTTTAGCGCTCCCTCTGACAGTTCAGTTATTTTATCCTCAGTATACCTAACTCCACCCATTTCAATAATCATACCTTTAATATCGCTCTTTTTATTCTTTCTACTTAGATATTTTAAATCTGATATAAAGCGCTTTCTCTCTGAATTATTCTTTTTTGAAATGATGTAAATCAATGGCAATGTTAGCATGTTTTTTTTCAAATCAAACATAGTAGGCTTACCCACCTCTCTCTCTAGACCTGTGATGTCAAGGAGGTCATCCTTTAGCTGAAACATAGTTCCCAGCTTCTCTCCAAATCTAAACATCGCATCTTGTTTTTCTTTGTTCTCCGTAGCTGTGATTGCTCCAATTTTAGTAGAGGCAGATATCAGAGACGCTGTTTTATCCTTAATCATTTTAAAATATTCTTCTTCGTTCATGTCCTTGCTTGCCGCACTTTCTACCTGCATAATCTCGCCTCTGCTTAATCGTTTAGCTGTCTTTGATAGTACTTTAAGGGCATCCCAGTTATCGATATCACACATCTTACTCAATGCATTTGAAAAAAGATAGTCCCCTATAAGCACCGCTATCTTACTTTTCCAAACCCTGTTAATTGATGGCCACCCCCTTCTTAAATCTGCCTCATCCACTATATCATCGTGTATCAGTGTCGCCACGTGAATCATCTCAATAAGAGATGACGCCCTGTATGTATTTTCATTTATTTCACCGCATATACCAGCCGATAGCAGACAAAGTTTTGGACGAAAGCGCTTTCCTTTTCTTTTTACTACATACCTAATAACAGAGTTTATAAGCTTTACATCAGTAAGCAGACTCTCTTCAAAATATTCTTCGAATGTTTTGAACTCACCAGAGATTGAAGATTCCATTGTGCTTAGGATACTTTTCATTTCACTCATCGCATCATTCTCAAAATGATAATGCTAACCTCATACAGTAATATTAAAGGGAGAACAAATAAAAGCTGACTAAATGGGTCGGGTGGAGTAAGAACCGCTGAAATAATAAAAATCCAGAGGATTGCATACCTCCTTGTATTTTTTAAAGTGTTGTGATCGATAACACCCAATTTTTTGAATATAATCGCAGCGATAGGAAGCTGAAACACAAGTCCCCCAACCATAATCATCCAGATGACGTACGTTAGATAGTTCTCAAGTGTAATGTTGTAATGAACCTGTACAAAATCACTTGTAATAGATGTAAAAAAGGATATACTCAATGGAATAATAGTGGCAAAAGAGAAATATGCACCAGCAATAAAAAATAATGAGCTCATTGAAAACATCATCAAAGTACCTAGGCTAATTGATTTGTCTATAGCAGGAGAAACAAATTTCCATATCTGATACATTATTATAGGAAGAGAAACCATAATCCCTCCAACAATAGAAAGATATATTTTTATCATAAACATACTTGTAATCTTTAGGACCTGGAGATTCATCTTGTCCAAAAGCTCTACTTTAGGCTGCGATAGTATTAGGAGAGCATAATCAGAAA
>CAYNPP010000071.1:1686-8063 GCA_964399095.1 uncultured bacterium
AATCTTAAAAGATTCCTGGAATAATTTGACCTGTTAATGCATATGTTGACAATGCTGCAATGACACCAATCATTGCCCAGCGACCATTGGTCAGTTCAGCTTGCTCGTTCATAATCAGAAAAGATGTAGAATAATGCTGAGGATAAAAATATACTAAAAATAATTTTTAATAATCTGCTTCGAAGCTCATCCACGTGCCCCAAAAAGGTCATATCTTCTGAATTTCTAGAACTGCTCATCTTTTGTAATCTTATCTACGAACTCTGATGGAGAAATTCTATCCTTAATATCCTTATCTATTTCATTTGATAGAAGTTTACTTTTTTTATCTTTATCCCAAAAATATGATTTAAATCTGTTAATTATTAGAGAGTTAACTTGGTTTTTGTATCTATCATTAATTTTTTTTATTAGGAGCTTTTCTTTTAACAGGTAGTCTCGATGGACATTTAGCCCTTCCAAGACATCTTCAATCCCTTCTCCAGTTAAAGAGTTTGTCTTTAGTACGGGAATACTCCACTTTGTATTTTTTTTTAGATTGCTTTCAAGCATATTGTTCAGGCTAATTACTAGTTTATCTGAGCCATCTCTATCAGATTTATTTATCACGTATAAATCTGCTATTTCTATCAATCCAGATTTCATCATTTGTATCTCATCACCAGACTCGGGAACAAGAACCACTAGAACTGTATCCGACTCATGCATTACATCAATTTCTACCTGTCCCACTCCGAGAGTTTCAAATATAATCACATCAAATCCAAAAGAATCAAGCACATCTGCCGATTGAGATGATGCAACAGAAAGTCCCCCAGAAACGTTGCGGCTTGCCATACTTCTAATAAAGACGCCCTGATCAGAATAGTGATTTAGCATTCGTATGCGATCACCTAGGATTGCACCTCCTGAAAATGGACTAGTGGGGTCTATACAAAGAACAGCCACTGTTTTATCATGTTTTCTATATAGGGATATTAAATTATCAATTAAACTGCTTTTACCTGCACCAGGGGGTCCAGTCACACCTATCCTATGTGCTTTACCAGTCTTAGAGTATAATTTTGATAGAAGCTCTTTTTTTTTAGGTGAGTTGTCCTCTACAAGAGAGATACAAGAAGATATGGTTTTAGCATCCAGGGTGATATCCTTTTAATTGTTGCTTTGGCAGGCTATCCAAAAATTCTCTTAAAAAAACTATAATCTGGGATTGTAAGTGTATGTCCAGATTTTTCTATAAGTCCTCTTTCTTCAAAAATTTTCATAACTCTTGATACAGTTTCTCTAGATGTGCCTGCCATATTAGCGATATCCTGTTGATAAGGTAAGTTATCTACGGTCACCACCCCTTGCCTTATAACGCCCATTTCCTCAGCAAGGTTTAAAAGAGAGACACCTATTCTGTGTTCAGCATCATCCAACGACAAGGCCTCTATCTGTTGATCAGATTTTCTTAATCTAATTGCAAATTCAGTCATCAAATTAAATGATATTTTATTGTTTGATTTAAGCATTTCTATGAAGTCTTCTCTGTTAATTGCAATCACCTCGCAATTTTCCTGTGCAAGCGCATTTGCCGATCTTGAGTCTCCATCTAAAATCGCCATCTCACCAAACACTTCTCCAACTCCAAGCATTGCAAGGATTACTTCCTTCCCCTCATCGTTGACTCTGGTAATCTTAACAGTTCCTTTCATGACAACAAAGCAAACATCACCCATTTCCTCTTCAAGAATAATCATACTGTTTTTAGGGTATTTTCTTGTTTTACAGACATCTTTTACCTTTAATAGGTCAGAATCTGCTAAACCTGCAAAAATATTTACGGCTCTCAAAAATTCAAGTTCCAAGCCTGAATCCTCCTCTATATATATTATTTTTATTTAACTTCATTAGATTGAATGATTTTACAATATTTTCATTCTATTAAAAAATACATTTTTTTTTTTATTTTTATTAATAACTTTGCTAGCTATATAGAAATACTAAAGAAGGGAATTAAATGAGCGCAAAAGGTTCAGAATTAAAAAGAGTGAGGCAGTCTAGAAAGGCTAACTTGTACAACAATCATTATAAATCAATGATGAAAACTTCTATCAAGAAAGTACTAAACTCATCAACTAAAGAAGAAGCCACAGCTCTTAAAGATGAAGCATTTAAGGTGATTGATAAAGTTGCCAGTAAGGGCGTTATACATAAAAATAAAGCTTCAAATCAAAAATCAAGAGTATCTAAACACGTAAATAGCTTAAAATAGTTTTATCTGGGCTTATGGTAGTTGGGAGACTCCTTGGTAATCTTAATATCATGCGGATGACTCTCAATCATTCCAGATGAAGTAATTTTAATAAATTTACATTTATCAGGAAATTCAGATATAGTACTTGAACCACAATATCCCATTGATGATTTTATTCCACCGATAAGCTGATGAACTGTTTCACTTACAGCTCCCTTGAATGGAACTATACCCTCTATGCCTTCTGGAACTAATTTTTTATTATTTGATTTTGACTGAAAATATCTATCCTTGCTTCCATCCTTCATAGCAGAAACAGAGCCCATCCCCCTGTAGGATTTATAACTTCTTCCTTCCCATAGTATCATCTCACCAGGGCTTTCATCTGTACCTGCAAACAGACTACCAAGCATTACACAGTTTGCACCAGCAGCTAGAGATTTAGCTATATCTCCAGAGTATCTCATTCCACCATCTGATATCAAAGACACGTTGTTTTTTGATGTAACTTCATATACATCCATTACAGAGGCCAATTGAGGGACCCCAACTCCTGCTACAATTCTTGTTGTGCAGCTAGAACCTGCTCCTATGCCTACCTTTACGGCATCAACACCATGGTCAATTAATAATTTAGCCGCTGCTGAAGTTGCAATATTTCCAACAACAAGCTGACAATCTGGATATTCTTTCTTTATTGTATCAACATTATCAACTACTGATTTAGAGTGTGCATGAGCTGTATCAATAAAAATAATATCAACATTAGCGCTTAATAAGGCCTCCACTCTATTAACTGTATTTTCTTCTACACCGACAGCTGCTCCACAAAGAAGCCTACCATGTTTGTCAAGAGCAGCAAGTGGATAGTTCTGTTTTTTCAAAATATCTTTAACGGTAATTAATCCAGATAATTGTCCCATATCATTTACTACAAGTAATTTCTCTATTCTATTCTCCTGTAGGACTTTTTTTGCTTTTTCCATACTAATCCCTTCAGGGACAGTGATGAGCTTTTCTTTTGTCATGCGCTCAGATACATGGATATCATGATTATCCTCAAAACGAATATCTCTATTTGTTATAATGCCAATTAATTTCTCATCATTAACAACAGGAATCCCTGAAATATTAAATTTTTCCATAATTTCAAGTGCATCTGCTATAGTTTTATCTTTTGTAATGGTAATTGGATTCAAAATCATTCCACTTTCAGATCGTTTGACTAAATCAACTTGCTCTGCCTGATCTTCAATAGAAAGATTTTTATGTATTACTCCAATTCCACCCTCTCTTGCAAGGGCAATAGCCATTCTAGATTCAGTAACAGTATCCATCGCTGCACTTATCAGAGGTGTATTTAGAGTAACTCTATTTGTAAGGTTTGTTTTTAAATCAACTTCCCTAGGAAGCACCTCAGAGTACTGAGGAACAAGAAGGACGTCATCAAAAGTTAAAGCTTCTATTATATTGTTTTTATTGCTCATTTTTAATCCTAATTAATGTAGTTCACCTATACAATTTTCAACTTCAATGAGTATTTCATTAGATTGAACTAATTTTTTCATTTTATTATGATCATCATAAAGAGGCCTATCCTCATCTAGATGCTCAACGTGTTTTCTTATTGTATCTAAAGCAGACAAAACACCCTTCCCATGTGCATGCTCTCTGAAATCTAATGCCTGTGCCGCAGCCATAAGCTCAATTCCAATGATGCCATATGCATTATCGAGTATCTGAAAGTTTTTAATTGCTGTATTCATACCCATAGAAACAAAATCTTCCTGATCAGCAGCAGCTGGAATTGATTGTATGGATGCAGGAGTTGACAATATCCTCTGTTCTACAATCTGCATATCTGCTGTGTACTGACTAAGCATCAATCCTGAAAACATTCCTGCTCCCTTTGTTAGAAATGCCGGCAACCCCTCACTTAAAGCTGGATTATTGAGTCTATTTAGACGCCTCTCAGATAGAACACAGACCATCGTTAAGGCAGCCCCTAGCATATCCATAGGCAAAGACACCGGAGTCCCTTGAAAGTTAGCACCAGAGATCTGAACATTTTCTTCAGGAATAAATATGGGGTTATCCCCAACTCCATTTAATTCAATTTCAACTTGTGAAGAGCAAAACACCTCTGCATCATGAACAGCGCCTATAACTTGTGGCGTAGATCTAAGGGAATATGCATCCTGTACTTTTGTTTTTAAGACTCCATTTGCCAGATCTCCATCAGCAATCACTTTCCTGATGGCAGCAGCAGATTTGATTGAGCCAGGGAAACCCCTCTTCGTATGAAGCCTTTTATCATACGGCCTCAAATTAGCCTTTAGTGCATCGAGGCACATTGATGTAGCTATCTCACAATGCTTTAAAAGATTTCTTAATTTATATATATAAATTGCACTCATCGCAGTCAATAAATTTGAACCATTAATTACTGCTAATCCATCTCTTGCCTTTAATCCAGGGATAGGTATCCCTGCTGCGTTCATCGCATCTTTCCCCGATAAAAGCTTACCCTTGAAATATGCTTTCCCTTCGCCAAGAAGCACTAGAGCTATTTGTGCCATAGGCGCTAAATCTCCACAAGCACCCACAGACCCTTTTTGACAAACAAACGGAGTTACACCTTTATTAAGCATATCAACAAGTGTTTGAGATATCTCTAGTCTACACCCTGAGTTTCCATTTGCATGTACATTAATTCTGCTAACCATGGCAGCTCGTACATATTCAACAGGTGCGGGTTCACCTATGCCTGCAGAGTGGTTATAGATAAGGAATCGTTGAAAATCTTCAATCTGAGAATCATCTAAAACAGTTTCTGAGAATTCTCCTATACCTGTATTAATACCGTAGACTATCTCTCCTTGATTAATCTTCTCTTCAACCATTTTTCTACAAACAATTATTTTTTCTATTGATTTGGGGGAGATTGATATAGTTTTATTATTATAGGCAACCTCATAAACATCATTAATAGTCAGGGTGTCACCATTAAGCTCTAGAGATTTTCCACTGAATGTAGATTGATAACCGTTTTCCATTGGATAACTTATTTTAACAAAATGATAAATACTAAAGATTTTTTTTATCAGATATTATTTTAGTAAAGTGATTGTATTCAATCGGTTCGATAGGGAATGAATTTAGCAGTTTGTATCCATAACTTGAGTTATATATCCTTGGATCAGTTAGTATAAAGATTCCTGAATCATACTCTGTCCTTATTAACCTGCCGAACCCCTGTTTCATTTTAAGGCATGCCTCAGGAACCTGGTAATCATCAAATGCATTATGTCCGCTATAGCTTAGTTGATTGCTAATATAATTGAAATACGGATCATTGGGGTTTGAGAATGGAATTCTAAGCATCATTACTATAGATAATTCAGATCTTGGAAGATCGATTCCCTCCCAAAATGCCAATGTCCCTATAAGGACTGAACCGCTGTTGGCTTTAAATGATCTAATTAATGAATTTTTACTTCTTCCTCGCTCATGAACAAATAGGTGCCTATCACTTGATTTAAATCTAGGTGTAAGCGAATTTTTTAATTGAGAAGCCTGTTTATAGGATGTACAAAGTACAAGCATCCTTTTATTGTAGAATGAAGAAATCTCATCAATTTGATTAGTAATATTATCAATGTATTCTCTAGAGTTTATATGTAATTCACTTCTAAAACTGTAAAAGCTTAGTTGATCCTCTAAAAAAAATGGTGACTCAAAAATATACTCATTAATATCTCTGTCGTAGGATAGCTTAGCTATACCAACTTGCTCTTTAAAAAAATCAAAATGCTGATCTACGCTAATTGTGGCAGAACAAAAAACTCCTGTATTCCCCATTGAAAGGTAGTTATTGTATATTATTCCCCCTATATCTTTAGGTAAAAAATTAATTGTACAGTAACCTCTTCCTGAATGATATTTCATCCACTTTATATAACTATCAGATTCCATAGAGTCTTTAAAATTTTCAATCAATTGATTGAACTGACTCATACTTTCAAGTAGCCCTATTGCACCAAGGTGGTTATCTTCTTTAGAAAATTTATTTATTATTAATCTAGTATCATTTGATAAAGAAACTAAAGATACAATCACTGCCCCTAGGGTAGGAGTG
>CAYNPP010000072.1:0-7648 GCA_964399095.1 uncultured bacterium
CTGCTGAAAATTGATTCATTGATGAAATATTTATACTAGGCTTTTCAAGCTTATTTGTTAGCATTACACCAAAAATTATAAGAACAAGTATTCCGCCAACATAGACTATAATCTGCACGGCAGCTAGAAAATCTGCCATAAGCAGAATATACAGTCCTGCAATCAAAAAAAGAGAAAAGAAAAGATAAATAGCGGAATGAACAAGATTGCGTACTGTGCATACTAATAATGAAAAGAAAATTAATAAAAATGAAAGCGCTATAAATATAAAATCAATCATAATCTAAAAATAATATCTCACTATAAACTTTGGAGTCATTGTTTGTGTAGTTGTTTCTACTTCATATCCATAAGAGAAATCTGAATTATTATTAAACTCGTAGTGTTCTGATATAGTAATCAGTGAAATATCAACTAAAAAACTAAATTACTTTGTATCTCAAAGAAAATATTCAACTCCTAAACATGGAGAAAAAATTGAGATATCTTCTTCATCGTCCTCGTCATTTGAGTGTTCATAAGAGTACCAGGATTTTCCAATTCGAACACCGGCGTATGGCTTTACATGAGATTGTTCAGAAAAGTTAAACTCATATAAAAATCCAACTGTGATCTGTGTATTAGTCACCTTGTAATCATAATCATCTTCTGAGCTATTATTATAATCTTTTTCGTATGTACTCTTGCTGTGTGCGACATATGGCTCAACTCTGAACCCTTGAGAGCGCATAGCAAAATAAAAACCGTTGAACATAATAGATGGGCTTAAATCATTGCCACTACCATAATATTCATTGTATATCCCTGGGAATGTATTGAAATCAAAGCCAATCAAGAAGCTTGTAGTGTATGTATCGAAAAAACCAGCATGATTAGCTGCATTTAGGTGTATATTTTTTTTATTATCATCATATGAATTCAAGCTCAATTGATTTAATTTGAATTTATTTCCCTGAGATGATAATAATAGCGAACTAAGCAATAGTAATATGAATGGTGATTTCACTGTTTTCCTCCTTTTTTTATTTCATCTAGTAAATTGACGATATCATCAGTTAATTTTTCAATATCAATTAATCCAGTTTTTATATCTTCAATTATTTCAGCAGATTTTTTTTTATCTCTTTTTCCCTTAGTATAAATTTTCTTGGCCATGCCTCTTGACATCTTATCATCAATATCATTTAACATTTTAATATCAAAAATTTCGCTATCAACTGACTTTTCTTTTGGTTTTGGCATGTATTTAAGCATTAAATCTTTAAGCAAAGAAGAAATATCATCTCCAAGTAAATCCTCTTTTTTTAATTCAGCTCTAATTGACTTTAAAATCTGAATATCTAAGCTTCCTTTTTTCTTTTCAGAAATAAAAATTTTCTTTATCATCCCTCTCAGCATTTTATCTTCTAGAGTATTAAATACTTTAGGGGTAAGCATAGGTGTTGCATCAACAGGCACATCGGTAGCTGACTCCGTTTGCATTTCTCCAATTCGCTTTATTGTAGATTCAAGTTCAGGTGTAAACTTATCTGCTTCTGTGAGAGCTTTTTTAACATGATCAGCTATTTCTTGAAATGATGCCCCTTCCTTAAATTTTAGAGTAAATGCTTTCTTTGCAGTTGCCCTAGTGACTCTGTCTTCAATTTCATTAACTACGCTAAAGTCTGGTTTATTTGCTTTTGTTGATACCTCCGGTTTATCTTTTTTAATAGAATCATTTTTATCATCTTTTTGCTCTACACCCTGTAGATCTCTGCCAATTGCAATAAGATCAATTTTTTCATTCCTTTTATCTATATAAGCTTGTCCATTGACTGCCATTATATCTTCATCTGTAGCTGTTGCAAATTCGTAGATAAGTCCATCTCTTGTATACTCACTAAACTCGTAATCAATCTCATGCTTATCCTCATTGGGACCACCTACCATGTATATACATTCTTCTGGACAGGGATAAACACATAAATTACAATACATACATTCAGACATATCTATGGTGAACCTTGGGACCAATAGTTTTTTCTGAGTTCCATGTGACGTTATGCCACAATCAAAATCGCTGTCCTTTGGTGTTTTAAGTACATCTATCTTAATGCAGTCTACTGGGCATGCTCTTTCACACTGCAAGCAACCTATACAATCATCCATATCTACATGAAGTCGAGATCTTATAACATTATAGTCAGCATGATCATAACCTATATTACGTTCTGGTATAGGCCATTTTTCATTAGGATATTGTAAGGTAGCAACAAGATCTTCTTTATTTTTTAGATGCTTAAGAGTAAGGGACATTCCTGTCCAAAATGATTTTATACCTAAAATGATATTAACAAAATATTCTCTCATTAGAATAACTCCCATAAGCCAACAGCGAGCATATTAAAAATCGCAAATGGTATAAAGACTTTCCAGCAAAGATACATTAGTTGATCTACTCTTAAACGCGGGAATGTCCATCTAAACCACATCATAATAAATATTAGAAATATTGCTTTTAAAAGGAGCCAGAATAATCCAAAAATTGGGCCATCAATGTACATGTATTCAGATGGAAAAATATTTATTATGGTCATTGGAGATCCCCATCCACCTAAGAAAACAAATGCACCAACAAGACTTATTATCAACATATTTGTATACTCACTAAGAAAAAATAGAGACCATCTAAATCCTGAGTATTCTGTCATCCACCCAGCGATAAGTTCAGATTCTGCCTCAGGAATATCAAATGGAGTTCTATTGGTTTCAGCAACTCCAGATATAAAGAATATAAAAAATGCAATAAATGTAAAAGGACTGTGAATGATAATCCATCTGTTATCAAGTTGCCATTCTACAATCGCGTGGACACCTAAACCACCAGCTATAATAACCGGGAGCAGTAGTGACATCCCAATAGGAATTTCATAGCTTATAATCTGGGCGGCAGCTCTCATTGAGCCATACAGGGACCATTTATTGTTAGAGGACCAACCTGCAAGTATTATGCCTATAACTCCTACAGAGCCCATTGCCAATATATACAAAACACCAATATTAAAATCAGAAATTAAAAAATTTTCAGAGAGTGGTACGCCTATAAAAGTAAGGAATGAAGCAATGAAGATAATAAATGGAGCGAGCATCATCATAAACTTATCTGCATCCTTGGGTATTATATCCTCTTTTGCTAGTAGCTTAATAGCATCAGCAATAGTTTGTCCAATACCTCCCCAAAATTTCTTCCCACCTTTAAAACCAAATAACCCAACCTCCATTGGACCAAGCCTATCTTGCATAAAAGCAGAGATTTTTCTTTCCATGTACACTGCAACTATTGCATTTACAGTCATAAGTAAAAATATTATTAACCCGGGAATTACAACTGCAAGTAAAAGAAGAATATTATAATTAATATCTATATTACTCATTGATTTTAAAATGATATCTACAAATGACACTATCTATCAATCTCCCCTAAGACTATATCAAGACTCCCTAGAATTGTTATTACATCTGATAGCATCCATCCTTCAGCTATTTCAGATAAAGCAGAGAGATTGGAGAAACAGGGTGACCTCATTTTCAATCTAACTGGAATATTTTTTCCATTTGATATTAGATAGTATCCTAAATCTCCTCTTGATGATTCATAGCGAGAATAGACGCTTCCTTTAGCTGGCCTTATTTTTTTTGGGAGTGCTTCATGCACATCACCATCAGGAATCTGATCAAAGCATTGGCGAAGAATCTTTATGCTTTCTTTTATTTCAAGGTATCTCACATAATATCTGTCCCAGCAGTCTCCAACTGTACCCATATTACCCTTACCGACAGGGACTTCAAAATCAAGCTTATCGTAAACAGAATAAGGTTCTGTCCTACGCAGATCAAAGGGGGTTCCCGATGCTCTTAATGAAGGACCTGTTATTCCATGATTAATCGCTAGTTTTTGATCAACAACACCTATGTCTGCAGTTCTTTCTATAAATATTGTATTAGTTGTCAGTAGCTGGTCAATTTCTTCGAGCTGAGGTTCAAAATAATCAAGGAATTCCTTTGAGTTATCAATAAACTTCTGTGGAAGATCATGTGAAACACCTCCTGGCCAAACATAGTTATATAATAATCTTGCGCCACATAGGGTCTCAAATAAATCAATAATTCTCTCTCTGTCTCTGAAAACCCATGTAAATGGTGTTATTGCTCCTACATCAAGTCCAAATACACCAATAAAGAAAGCATGACTTGCAATTCTTTGAAACTCTGATACAATAACCCTGATATACTCGACTCTTTCTGGAATTTCTAAATCCAAAAGCTTTTCTACGGTCATTGAATAAGCATGACTACTATGCATAGAAGATAGGTAGTCACATCTATCAGTGAAAGGGACTACCTGTTCATAAGGAAGGTTCTCTGAATGCTTTTCAAAACATCTGTGTAGATAACCGATAATTGGTTCAATTTTTGATACGACCTCCCCATCAGTATGAATTCTTAATCTAAGAACACCATGAGTGCTTGGGTGTTGAGGCCCCATATTAAGAATCATATCTTCTGTCTCTATGGAACTTTTATCTTTCAGTAAATCTGTCATCTATTCCCATTCTGTTTTATCTTTTGGAACGTACATACCATGGTAGTAATCCTGAACTTTATAGTCTTTTTTCAATGGATGCCCCTCCCAATCATCAGGGAGTAAAATTCTTTTCATGTTTGGATGATTAATAAAGGATATACCCATCATATCAAAAGCTTCTCTCTCATGCCAATCAGCTGTTTTCCATATTGATTCAACGGAGGGGACCTCTGTTCCTCCAGAGAAAACAAGTCTAAACTCGCATTCATGTTTAAGCTTGGTAGAGTGAAAATTGTAGGATAGCCCAAGGCCATCTGACTCAAGGTCTATTGATGTTATACACATCAAATAATCAAATTTTAACATTGGATCATCAATAAGAGATTTGCATATGTCAAGCCATTGTGTAGTATCTTTTAATGTGAAAATATTGCTCTCTTTATCGTGCTCAATGGATGAATTAAGAGAAGTTATGATTTTAATTAAATCTTCATTCATATTTACTTACTTGCGCCCAATGTTGTTTCGGTTTTTATATGCTTTTGAAGCTCTAATATACCTTGAATCAAAGACTCTGGTCTAGGTGGGCATCCTGGAACATAGACATCTACAGGTACAACAAGATCTACCCCCTTAAGGACATGATAGCCATGCTGCCAGTATGGACCTCCGCTATTTGCACAGCTTCCCATAGAAATAACATATTTGGGGTCAGACATCTGTTCATAGAGTCTTTTTACACGTTCTGCCATTTTAATTGTCACGGTGCCCGCAACAATCATAACATCTGCCTGTCTGGGAGTCGCTCTTGGAAAGACTCCAAATCTCTCTAAATCATGCCTAGGTGCAGAAGCTGCCATCATTTCAATCGCGCAACATGCAAGCCCAAATTGAAAGTACCATGGAGAGCCTGCTCTTGCCCAGTTTATCAGATTATCAAGCTTTTCGATAACGAAATTATCTTTATCAAACTTCTCTCTTAGTGTGTATTCAGTCATAAATTTTCTTTCTTTGCTAAATGTTTATATCTGCCTTTAGGATTTCTAATTTCCATTTTTACCCAGTCAAGATCTCCCTTTCTCCATACATAAAAAAAGCCTACTAGAAGTATCATAATAAATAAGAGCATTTCTACAAAGCCTAGTAAACCAAAATTTTTATAAACAATAGCCCACGGATACATAAAAATAACCTCAACATCAAATATGATAAATATTAGTGCTATTATATAAAAACGGATATTGAACTTAACCCATGCCGAACCCTCAGGAAGTTCACCGCACTCATATGGGATAAGCTTCTCCCCTCCTTTATTATTTCTTGGTGAGATAAGATATTGTATCACTAAAGGAAGTGCAATCAGAACAACTGCAAAAATGGTTAAAATTAAAACTGGTGAATAGTTTTGATACAATTTAAGCCTTTATTAGTATCTTAAAATTTACCCTTATTAGAATTTATGACCAACAGATAATTACATATAATTAAAGGTTTTATTAATTTAATTCTTAGTTTAATTTATTCTATCAATTCCAAGGAGCTTATTCAATGAACTATTTTGTTAAATTCATATCTTTAATTTTTATCACTTCACTGATCTTTGTTGGTTGTGACGATGACTCTCAATCAGCTTCAACTTTCTCAACATACACCTTATCTTCTGTCGCATGGTATTCAAATGCTGACTGCTCTGGTGAGGGTTTCTCTGGATCATGTCATGCAGCAGATTCAACAAATTTCTATGGATATTTCTGTATGATTGATACACTTACTTATGAGTACGTCTCAGAAGATGATTGTGCCAACATCTCCATTGTAGATTCAGTTGATACAACGGATGATTCGTGTGTATGGGAAACCATTATGGATCAAGAATTTGAAGATCAAGCTACTCCAGCTATTACAATTCATGATGGCGGGACAATAGATGCAAATTGGGGTGATGATATAGCCACCGGAACATGGGCTGAAAGTGGCGGAGCAATCATGGTTATATTGAATTTTTTAGCTGAAGAGTACACTGATGCCGATGGGAATGGGGCATTTGATGAAGGAGAGGAATTTATTGATATAAACGGTAACAGCCAGTGGGACGATGCAAGTACAGAAACTATGGTCTTTACACAAAATGGAACTACACTCATAAGTCAAATTTCTGATCCTGACAACGAAGTATGCGCAGAGTATCTGTTTACTTTAGATTAATATGAAGAGACTCATAATATATATTCTACCTGTAGTAATAGTACTTATTTCCTGTGAGCAGGAAGCAGAGGGATGCACAGACATAGCCGCGTGCAACTATGACCCCGATGCTAACATCAACAACAGCTCATGCTGGTACGCTGATGGTGGCTGTACCTGCGATGATGGAGCTGATGCTGAAGATTATGATGATGATGATATATGCGATAATGAGGACACCTTTATCAACTACTCTATGTACACTCTTTCGTCAATGGTTGCATACACAGACTCAAGCTGCTCAGGATCATCTACAGCAGGCTACTGCACATCTACAGACACGCTAAATGTATCTGACCTAGATTGTATGCTTGATTCATATGATTTATCCTACATCGCAATAGATAACTGTCCTGGATCAGATGAGTGCAACCCTAATGCAGGGAATTTTGATGGCTGCTGCTCCTGGACACCCCTACTGGAATATCTACTTGACGGAGAATCTTCTCCAACTATACTTCTAAATAGCGATGGCTCTGGCACACTAAATGATTCTAGCGGCGCACTAAATGGAACGTGGACAGAGGAAGAAGGGGTTGTTACATTTAATAGTTCAACTGATTCTGACGGAGATGAATATTGTCCAGTTGGAACTGTTGAAGATTGCTCAGGTGACTGTGATTGCTGCCCAGAAAGCTGGATAGGCGATGGATACGGAGATTGCAGTGACCAATACTGGGAATGTGACTTAAGTTGCTATGACCTTGATGGAGGTGACTGCGGTTCAGATGAAGGTGGCGGTGACTATACGGGATCATGTGATGAGTATTCAGATGATTCAAACTTAGTATTGGTTGTTAGTGGAAATACTCTTCTTGCACAGGTAACTGAGAATGGTGG
>CAYNPP010000073.1:0-7647 GCA_964399095.1 uncultured bacterium
GCTTTGACCCCCTGACGGGTAATAGAACCTGCGACATCATGAGCAGTGTGACCAAGAATAACCGTCTCCGGCAAATCCTTTTCCGCAATAGTCTCGATATGCCCAATGCGACGAGCCACCGAAGCAACGTCAATCGAGGTATCCCCACCGCCGACAACGACGACCTTCTGATACACGAATTTTAGGCGGTCCTGGTTAAAGTCTTCTAGTAGATCAAGCCCCGTGATGCTATTGGGCGTACCATCCCAACCTCGCACGGGCAGGCCGCGACCCTTTTGAGCCCCAATTGCCCATAGGATGGCATCGTATTCCGCCTCTAGTTCTTCGAGATTTACATCCTCCCCGACCTTAACCCCCTTCTTAACTTCAACACCAGTATCGAGAATGCGCTGAATCTCCGCACCAACCATATCCCGCGGCGTACGATAACCTGGAATACCATACACCATCATCCCGCCTAACCTATCTAGGGCCTCAAACACTGTCACCCCATGGCCAAGCAATCGTAACCTATAAGCTGCCGCAAGACCCCCAGGGCCACCACCGACAATTGCTACTTTTTTTCCGGTCTCAGAAGCCGGTTTTGCCAATGTAAGTTTATTCTCAATAGCCCAATCACCAACATACTGCTCAACGGCGTTAATGCCGACAAAATCGTCTACTTGGTTACGATTACACCCATCCTCACAAGGCGCTGGGCAGACGCGGCCCATTACAGATGGAAACGGATTGGCTTCAACCATGCGTTGGAACGCGTATTCTTGCCATGTCATATCTTCAACGGACGGTTTGTCCATTCCACGCGCAATCGCCAGCCACCCCCGAATTTCATGACCGGATGGACAACTACCCTGACAGGGTGGTGTACGGTGCACATAGGTCGGACACTTGTAGCTGTGATCCGCTTCAAAAATTTGGTCGCGCATATTCGAGATCTTATTGTCGCCATCACGATATCGTCGGGTAGTGAGCTTTGTAGGGTCCACCCCCTCAGTCATTTTCATTAACTTCTCCAACTTCTCCGGCTATTTGCGAATATTCCACGTCATTCACCGACCGGGTAATGCCACCAGCCTCAACGTTAGCAGCCCTATCCACAACAATCGCGTTACTTACTAATTGATGCACACTTACGACCTGGTCCATCCGGAAACCATAATAGGGAAAGACCGTGGAAAACTGGGTCTTACAGATGGCGCAAATCGCAGCCATATGGGTGACCCCATGATCCTCGATGACATTCTTAAGAGCTTCCATCCGCGGCTTAGCGCCTTTAACCCGAAGCTCCATCAGATCATCGGTCAAAAGACCACCACCGCCACCACAGCAATAAGTATTCTCTCGCGTTGCATCATCAGCCATCTCTACGAAGTTGTTACAGCATGCCCTAATAACCGCGCGAGGGTACTCAAACTGACCGCCCGCATTGGAACCCATACGTGATGCCCGAGATACATTACAGGAATCGTGAAAGGTTAAGGTCATATGGTCGTTCTTGGACTTGTCGAATTTCAATGCCTTGTCGTCAATCAGGTCCTTGGTATACTCACAAATGTGTTGCGGTATTGGATAGTTGGTATCGAGAAAATCAAATGGCCCAGCTAGCGTATTCCAAAAATTGTAAGCAACTCGCCACGCATGCCCACATTCCCCAACAACGATCCGCTTTACCTCCAAATCTTGTGCGGCCTTACGGATACGTTCGGCGATTTGCTTCATCTGCTCATAAGATCCTGTAAACGCAGCGAAATTAGCTGCTTCAGATGCATAGCTAGAGAGGGTCCAGTTAGCGCCGGCTTGATGAAAAACTTTAGCATAACCCATAAGCCCATCGATATGGGGCTCAGCAAAAAAGTCGGCGCTTGGCGTGACTAACAATATGTCGGCGCCTTTCACGTCCAGCGGTATCGTGATTTTTATACCGGTCTCGTCCTCAAGATCTTCTTCAAAGTCTTCTAGGGTAGCACGCAGGGCTTTTGGCGGCAGGCCTAGGTTGTTACCTATATCATGTACCTTACCAATAACCTCATTACAGTACTTTTGCCCCTGCCCTATGTGGTCCAAAATTTCTCGTCCCGCCATAGAAATTTCCGCAGTATCAATACCATAAGGGCAGAATACTGAGCATCTCCGGCACTGGGAGCACTGGTGAAAATATTTGTACCAATCATCCAGAACATCTTTCGTCAAATCTTGGGCACCAACCAGCCACGGCAACCACTTTCCGGTAGTCGTGAAATAGCGTCGATAGACGCTTCGGAATAGATCTTGGCGGGCGACCGGCATATTTTTAGGATCACCCGTACCAAGAAAGTAGTGGCATTTGTCCGTGCATGCGCCACATTTAACACAAGAATCGAGAAAAACCGGCAAAGAGCGATACTTACCAAGAAGATCCCCCATTTTTTCAATAGCTTTGTCCTGCCAGTCATCAACCAATTCACCGGGAAACCCAAGGGCAGTTTGGTGCTTCGTACCCGCAACGAAGGGACTACAATGCGCCATAGCGTCTGGCTGCACTGCCGGCACCGTAGTGACTGCGTCCAACTCTGGTGTTTCGAATTTCTGATCTGCCATGGTTACCCTCTCCCCTTCAGTCTCGATTTAAGTCGAGCTTTGCAGCCCAAGCTGCAAGGTGACGATATTCGCGTGGATTATCGACCTGGTTTCGGGTTGGGCTAAAAAAAACGCCCGGAGCGTGTAAAAGCTTAGAAAAAGGAAACACGATCATCAAAATCGCTACTAAACCCAGGTGGATGATAACCAGTGGGTCATCAGGTAAAGGCTGCCAGTCAAAATACATAAGCCCCAGCGTGAACGCTTTCAAAGCAACAATATCCGTATGTGCTACATATTTCATACCCAGCCCTGATAGTCCGATAGCAACTAGAAGTATCAACATCAGGTGATCGGACGGTGAAGAAATGTAGCGAACCCGATCGACGAATAGGCGTCGCAACCAAAGCCCCGCTATGCTAATTACCATAACAAATCCAGCGTATTTACCGAATGGCTGAATCATGACCACCCATGTCCATACGGGCTCAGTGAAATAACGGAGATGCCGCGCCAACACGAGAACCAAAGCAAAATGAAATAAGTAACCAAATATCCAGGTCCACTTGTTTGCCTTGAACAGGCTTTCGAATAATAGAACCTCCCGCGCCATGCGCATTAAAACGCCCACACCACTGGTAGGTGCTGGCGTAGTGGCAATCTTTAGAGGTGCTGGCGTACGCCAGTATTGGCGGACTTTATGAGCAAGGCCTAAAATTAGTACAGCAAAAGCAATAATCATTACGATTGAATAGACCATAGCTGTAGTATTTTTATCCTCTTACCAATCACTGCGGTTTTTATAAGGCCTATTCTTCTTTAACCAACGACTTCCGAAATACCCGGAAATCACGGTTGGCTAAACACAACCGGTTGGTTTCGGAAGGCCTGCGATCTTGCACGCCTGCTTAGCGGGCCCATAAGGAAACAATTCGTAGAGATACCCACTGTTTCCCTTGTCCGCTCCAAGTTTCTTCTTAATAGCTTTAATTAAGACCCGAACGGCAGGCGCAACTTGATATTCCTCATAATATTCACGTAAAAAGTTAACCACCTCCCAGTGTTCGTGCGTCATTGCGATAGATTCATCCTGTGCTATCAGGTCTGCAAGATCTTTACTCCAAAGGCCGATATCGGTGATATAGCCCTCTTCGTCCGTCTCAAAGCTCTGACCATTTAATTCGTATCCCATATCGTTATTCCCCCATTCCAGAAAAACACGCCCGATATTAATTTATAACCAGGAATGTACGGCATCATGTTCGATAACCAAATCGACGAAACCTCCGTAGTCTACCGTTTCGATAGTATCGATAAGCGATCGTCCACCAAGGCCTCTAGCGTCGAGATCACTGCCTAGGACAAAAAAATTTATCTCATTATTTCGGTCTTCAACAAGACTACTTCTCGCCGTACTAGCGAGCGCTGCATAGACACCATCTTCCAACAACAATACCGCCGCACCAGGCTTTGCCAAGCGCAGGCATGTTTCCAAAGACGAACGTTCGAAGGGTGATTTATTAACTATATGCAGCATACTCATGCTGGCACTCTCCTTCGCTCAACCACCTAGTATGACTTCTTGCTCAGCCATCAAATCTGAAAGTGCAGCGCTTTCCATAACTTCTACATCAATCGTAAAATCGTCTTTCGTTAAACCCCGGGTTTCCATAGACTCTTTTTCGACGATTATTCGCCACTCCATGTCTAGGTCGTCGTCCTCGTCAGCGTCTTCTTTTTCCATCTCGACCACACCGTAAGTAGGCAAAAAATTTTTCATCCCTGTAGCTTTGGTGTTTTGGTCTTTCTTGATTTGATAAACGCCATCATCAACAAAAGCTATCACGGCATGCTGCTCAAATGCCGCTGAAACAAGGATCATCTCCAACGTCTCAAGTGCGTAAATGGTTCCATAAGGAGCCTTGGTGTTCACAAATAAAAACTTCTTTTTTACACCTTCAGTATCAAATGCTCCTTCGAGCTCTTCTTCCATCATTTCTATCCCGTCAGTCCCCAAATACAATCGTACGGTCAGCCGCCATTCCAAGCTCAATCAATTGACCAAGCCCTGAAATACGAAAACCATCGGCAAGTAATTCTTCCTTAATGCCCCTCCGTAATGCTGCGGCGACGCAAATTACTAGGTCAAGGTTATGTTCTTTCGCTAGGTCTCCCCACATTTTGACCAAATTCCGATCATCCGACTGCGGCTCCGATAGCTTATTTGCGTTGTTTACCCCATCGTAATAGAAAAAAACACGAAGTACCTGGTGCCCCTTTTCAATCGCTGTCTTGGTAAAATGAAAGGCCGAATCCGACGCTTGGTGTGTGAATGGTCCCTCGTTGACAAGGATCCCAAACTTCATCTCCTAAACTCCAATTTCGCTTAACAGGCTTAGAAATGGATGTGCGCCGAAGCGTTGAGGGTGCTGCGACCACCGCGGAAGTCATCTAGATGATGGTGCGTAAACGGCGTATCGACCAACTCGAAAAACCGAGGCCAACCTATTCGGTCTATCCATTCGCCCATGCGCTCCCAATCCCGTGCATTATCCTTGTAAGCATAGAGAATTTTTTTGACCACTTTTTCAACCTCGGGCCAACGCGGCGGGTTGTTGGGTATATTTGCCATAACGAGTTTATGGAAAGTCGGTTTTGAGCGCGCATTAGAATGCTTGCCACCGACCCAAATAGCAAGTTTCGTAGACTCCCTCGAGTTGATCTGCATAGGTGGACAAGGGGGATAGCATGCACCACAGCAAATACATTTTTTTTCATCCACTTCTAAGGTCGCTTTCCCATTGACCATAGCCGGCCGGATCGCCGCCACCGGACAACGGGCAACAACAGCAGGGCGTTCGCAGACATTGGCAACCAAATCATGGTTGATGACTGGAGGCTTGGTATATTGCACATTGATAGCAATATCGCCCTGCCCGCCACAATTAATTTGACAACACGAAGTGGTAATACGCACCCTATTTGGCATCTCTTCAGTGACAAATTCTTGGTACATCATATCCATGAGAGACTTAACTACGCCGGAAGCATCGGTGCCTGGAATATCACAATGCAACCAACCCTGGGTATGCGTTACCGCTGATACCGAATTACCGGTCCCTCCGACCGGAAAACCCGCCTCAAACAACCTGTCGATCAATGGTTGTACTTTTTCTTCGCTGGATATCATAAACTCGATATTTGAACGGCTGGTAAAGCGAACGTGCCCTTCGGCAAAATCATCAGCGATATCACAAAGCTTGCGAATAGTATAAACGTCCATTTGACGTTGCGTTCCCGCACGTACCGTCCAAATCTCGTCACCGCTTTTAGAAACATGATGCAAAACTCCGGGCCGCAACCGGTCATGCCAATCCCAATTGCCGTAGTTTTTCTTAAGCACGGGATGCATGTACTTCATGGGATCGGGAACACCACTCTCAATTGCTCGGCGAGGTGTAGTCATTTGCTCAGCCATTCTTCTTGCCTTCCTATTTAACTGAATTAAATCAGCAAATTATTCAGCGCCGATAAATTCTTCGCGAATATTATCCTCACCCTTGTCTCGGCTTTTCTTCCGATCTCTCCACTGTTCTGCAGCCTCATCGAAATCATCCGTACGTACAAACGAATTTGTACGCGGATGGTTAACCATATTGGGGTCAATTTCGACACCGACACCTTCTAAGAAATTCGGTAGACCAATCCGATCAATCGTTTCGCCAATACGCTCATGATCAAGTGCGTTATCCGCAAAAAACTCGATAACACGTTCGGCAAACCCCACTAATTTCTCAAAATCTTCATCGGTTTTGAGCTTCATAAACGGAACGATAACCGTTCCCATCGTATCACCAATTTTTAGAGACCGTTTGCCACCAATCAGGATGGAGATGCCCTTGTCATCACCAGGTGACAGCGCCTTTGGCATGACATTTAAACAATGCATACACCGGACACAGCTAGAATTGTCCACATCAAGAGAATCATCATCATTCAGACTCAACGCATTAGTTGGACATCGTGCAATAACATTGTCGATCATATACTTCCGACCAACCTCATCAATGTACGCTTTCACTTCATCCTGTTTAACCTTCATGTCATCACGCCAAGTACCAATAACTGCAAAATCCGCGCGGTGGATAGCGTTTACACAATCATTGGGGCAACCTGAAAACTTGAATTTAAATTTATAAGGAAGCGATGGGCGGTGAATTTCATCTAGAAATTCATTAATTACACTCCTGAGAGCACGGGCTTCGTCATAGCAAGACTGTTCGCATCGAGCATGTCCAACGCAACTCATGGACGTACGCAAGGCGGGGCCAGCTCCCCCGAGATCCAACCCAATTTCATTCAACCCATCAAAAGCCCCCTGCAAGTTTTCGGTACTTACGCCCTGAAACATGATATCGCCGGACTGGCCGTGTAAAGCGATCAACCCTGATCCATGCTCTTCCCATACATCACAAATTTGGCGGAGGAACTTGGTGTCGTAGTGCATTCCAGCGGGAGGCATAACACGCATCGTATGAAACTCTTTGGACTCTGGATAGTCCTCAGCAACTTCAGAAAAGCGCGAAATAACGCCCCCCCCATAACCAAAAACGCCAGCGGTACCGCCCTTCCAATAACCACGGGTGGTTTCGTAGGAATGCTCAAGCTGGCCAAGCAGATCATTCATCATCGGCGCGTATTGCTTATCGTCGGAATCGCGAAGACGCTTTAAACCTTTGACAAAACTCGGCCATGGGCCATCTTCCAATTCGTCTAAAAGCCTGGTTTCATGCTTTTTCTTTGCCACGTTTCCTCTCCGCCTTTTAGGTTACTAATGCTGATGCGCTTTGCCCTCTTCCCAGTATAACCGATGATCGAATTGCTCTTTTTTCACGGATGAAAAACCACTCATCTCTTGACTAAATCATATTCAGAAATTATAAATTATCAATTATAATTTAAAAAAATTATATACTAAGTCAGGAGAATCGCCCCATTTGCCTTTGAGTGTGTTTGAATTGGCCTAAACCACAGTAATATTTCCTCGCCAATTTTTTGAGGCGTTAAAAAAAGATGCTGAAAGTCGCATCA
>CAYNPP010000074.1:0-367 GCA_964399095.1 uncultured bacterium
TCTTCGCTACCGCTGTGTCTATTGAAGATATGGAGAACTTTGCCAAAGCCTGCCTGGAGGTATGGAAGACCGGATTTGACGGTGAACGGATGTACGTGGAACCGGCCTGACCGCGAGGTTGATATGCACGCACGTTACATCCGGAGAGAGGAGGCATCAGGTGGGCCATTCGCTCGTGAGATGAAAGAGATAGTTCCACGCTCACTCCGCTCTGGAATCGGTTTGCAGTCCACGACACCTTCTGAGTGAAAGTGCTCTACCTGTGGTTCTCTCTGGGGCGTCTCCGGTAAATTGATTGCGCCAGCAGTGTCGGCCGGCCTTCAATTCATTATCGAATTTGATCAGCGGGTCGTGAGTTCCGTCCGCG
>CAYNPP010000074.1:377-7614 GCA_964399095.1 uncultured bacterium
GGAAAAAGCAATAAGAAGCTCGAACGCATGGAGTGCACGCAGTAACCCACTTTCTCAAATTTTCAAGATCTCCGGAGTTACGGTTCCACCACCAAATTCGGAACAAAGAAGGAACTTGCCTTTACGCCTAGCAGCTTCCGCCGAATGGTCGTCACCTTCATCATACAGTGCATAGTTAATTGGTGCGCCATAGGTATCTGCCAAGCGATTCTCAACATGCGAAATTGTGCTGTCGTCCTGAAGCAGGATCTAAGTCGATGGCAGATAAATCAGCGATAAGCCGCTTGAATATAGATCAACAAGGCGGTGGACTTTGGGCAGCAACACTGGGTGACCGGAAATATCACCTGCTTCAAGTGATCGTGCAAGGCGCGAGAGTGTTACCCGGCCTTCATAGTCATCAGCATGATTTCCTGCCATGACCAATGCACTAGGGTGGTTACCGTTTCGGATTGAGCCGATTGGCATTGACAGCCAGCCGTATGCAGAGCAAATGGACGCAATGAGGGATCGCAAGAATCCGGGCTACTCTCTGTCCGTTTCCAGATTAATTGTTGGTGAAATCCGGGAAGTCTTGAAGCACAAGTTCCTTCAGTTCGTTCTAGGTCTGTAAGGGCTAGCCCGCTCAATAGCCGTCAGGAATTCTCGAGATGGTTGAGTACGCGTTCGGTGATTACCAGTGTTTGATCGATATCGGCTTCACTATGGGCGAAGGAAATGCTGCCTTGCTTGGTTGTTACCGGAAAGTGGAAAACTCCATTTTCAATTAATGATTTACGGTAGCCTACATCGTAGGCAGCGTCGTTATGGATTGCGATGTCTCGCCAATTGACAGGTGCGTGGTCCATGAAATACACAACAAATGCCGAGCCTTGCCGAACAACAGTGGTCGGATAGTTTCTCGACTGAAATATTTGCTCGAGCCCGGACGCCATCTGTTGCCCAAGCGCATCCAGCTTTCCGTAAATCTCCGCCTCCCGATTCTTGAGTTTTCCCAACGTGGCAATTGCAGCAGCTACGACCAGTGGATGTCCGTTGTAAGTACCGGCTACCATAACTCGGCGGCTAACATCCGAGTCTGTACAATAGCGCATTACAGATTCCTTCCCACCAACTACACCCATCGGATAGCCGTTTGCCACTGCTTTACCAAAGATGCTGAGATCCGGAGTCACGCCGGCTACATTCTGATATCCACCAAGGCTGTGTCGAAAGCCAGTCTTAACCTCGTCAAATATCAGTACCGTACCGTAACGATCACATAGCTTACGCACTCCTTGGAGGTAACCTGGCTCAGGCTTGATGATGCCCACGTTATGGAGAATGGGTTCAAGGATAAACGCCGCAACGTCGGAATTTGATAGCACCATCTCGACGGCGGATAGGTCGTTGTACTCAACGACCCGGACAGTTTGTTGCACAACCTCAGGTATGCCCGCAGTGATCGGGCGCAATGGATAAGCTGTGCCCGGTGTGTGATCTTGCAAGACGTCCTTGGAGTCCATGAGGTTAAAAGAGACGTAGTCCATACCTCCGTTATAGCCGCCTTGTACAATGAGCACATTGTCTCTACCTGTGGCTGCTCGGGCCAGCCGGAGCGCATACATCACGGCTTCGGTTCCAGTGTTGGTAAGTTGGATCTGTTCAAGACCTGGTACGCAGTCGACGATCAGTTCGGAGACTTCGCTCTCCCATGGTGTGATGCCCGCCCCGATTAGCGACGCTCCTCTGTCGATCGCGTGTCGAACAGCGTCGTCTACATTTTCGTCACCGTGGCCAAGAAGGTAGGGACTGAATGCCGCGTGGTAGTCGATATAGCGCTTATCCTGATCGTCGAAAATATAAGCGCCCTTCGCGCGGGTGAATGTTCTCATCGGATCGATCACTCTGTTTAGCGACATGACTCCACCAGCTATTGGATTTATGTTGTGTTGAGTTGTCATTTAAATAATCCGTGATTAAAAGATTCGGTTGCAGTGTAATGGTGAAGACAGATCGTGTGTGCTACCAATACGGAGTATCCAATCAATACTCCCGTGATGCAATATCCTACCCTAGGTTAATTTAGGAGAAAACTTTTGTGAGCCTGGTCGATGATACAGATTAGCGAATGTAGACAAAAGAGTTAGCCTGAAAATTTCATGAGTAGACCTGGGGCAGCGAGATTCCGGGTTGATTTTAGATGGGAGTTGTTGAAGCAATTCACTGAGAAAGCGTTGTTGGTGTTGGGTGGTGTGGGTTCATTTTCAATCCGTCAAATCGGCGAAACGAGATCATTCGGCGTTGAATTAGCATAGGCCACCGCTACGTGTTTATCCACGGTCTCCGTACAGGGCAGGGTTGGGCTGTAGCAGTGGCGTGGAAGACCAAACGCTGGTTAGGTTAGGCGCTGGATGATAGGCCGTGGATACACCGGGTGCTTTGCAGGATAAGGGCACCTAATTTGAGCAATTTCAGGCAATCGTACTCTGCGGCCGGGACTTTATTATTTCTATTCCCCCGTAGAAGGTGCTCAAACCGATTAAATAAAGATGGTATCCCCTAAAAAGTCGGCCTACATGGTCGAGTATTTCGTTGCCCGATGGCGTTCGACGGTTTGTTGGTGAAAAGCCATTCCATCCGGATCGAAATCTCGCCGTGGCGACTTTTCCGGCTCGTAGTATCCATGTGTGTCAGTGCCCCTGACTAACATGGCAGTCAGCTTGGGGCCACCCGTTTGTCGAGTCGATGTCGCCATATATCGAATCGCAAAACCGATGCGCCTATCGGGAGAGGAATTTGGGCCAGATGCATGCGCGGTAAACATATGGTGAAAGGATATCTCTCCAGGTTGCAGTACGACATCTTGATTGGTGGCTCTCTCGATCACTTCATCATCTATTTGCTGGTCCCGGCTCAACATGTTTCTTTCGTCAAATGTTTCTCTGTGTTCAACTTGGCCCCATCGGTGTGAACCGGTCGCAAGCTGCAAACAGCCGTTTTCGCGGTGGCATGGAGTCAGCGCTACCCAGGCGGTTAGGATGTCAGTTGGCTCGAACCGCCAATACGTTGAGTCTTGATGCCAAGCGATAAAACGTTCATCGCCGGGTTCCTTGATAAATAAACTAGAACTGAAAGTCAGTATATCCGGGCCAATCAGGTCTTCCACTGCATCCAGAATACACTCGTGTCGCACCAGTTCATCCAGGAACGTGAAAAACAGGTAAGACTTATGCAGTTCCATGTGCTGCAATTTTCGACCGAGAGCGTCTTCAGCAGCCTCCAGGCGGCACCTGTAGCCGTGTGCTTCATCGATAGCCAGGGCTTTGATAGGGAAAACGTGGCCATCACGGTGGTAATCTAACGATTGACGATTGTTCAAGAGTTTGTTTACTAAGATCCCGCACGAGGTCCTCGTGATCATGTTGTTGTCGACAGCAACGCTGGATATATTATGCAGATATGAGCAATAATTGCCAATACGGCTTTGACGAATTGGCCGGACATGAATGTTAATCTTTACAAGAATATAAATTTAGGAGTACTTAATGAAAAACTTTACACGGTTATTAATAAGGGTAGTGATGGGTGGTGTGGCCCTGTGTTTTGTCTCAACGGCAACTATGGTCGGAATAGCGTCAGCAGGTTCGACACTGGAGCGGGTACAAGAGCAAGGATATATCCGGGTCGCCTTTGCAAACGAGGCTCCATATGCTTACGCGACATCGGCTGGAAAACTGACAGGAGAAGCGCCGGAGATTGCCAGAGCCATCTTCAAGAAGATGGGAATCGAGCAACTCGATGGTGTGCTAACCGAATGGGCCTCGTTGATTCCAGGATTGCGTGCAGGGCGTTTTGATGTCATCACGGCAGGTATGTTTGTACTCCCAAAACGTTGTAAGCAGATCAATTTCTCGGAACCGACTTATGGCATGACCCAGGCTCTTCTGGTCAAAAAAGGTAATCCAAAGGGAATCAACACCTACGAAGACATTGCCAGAGTTGGTGCAACACTAGCTGTCACCGCGGGTGGGGTTGAGGTTGATCAGTCCAAGGACAAGAACGTGAAAAACCTGATGATGGTGCCCGATTTTGCGACAGGTCTTGCGGCGGTTCAGTCCGGACGGGCAGATGCTTATGCTCTGACCGCTATTTCAATTGGGCAACTGGTCGAAAAGGTGGGTCCGGATGGAGGGGTCGAGCGGGCAATACCGTTCACGTTCGTCAGTTCTGCTGGCAATGTTGAAAAAGGTCATGGCGGGTTTGGTTTTCGCAAGCAGGATACTGCACTCCTCGCCGCGTTTAACAAACACTTGAGTGCTTTTATCGGTTCGAAGGAGCACCTGGATATAGTGAAGCCGTTTGGCTTCGGTCAGACCGAACTGCCGACAAAGACAACGGCACAGTTGTGCGCCGGAAACTAGGCAGATAAGCTGGCCTCTGATCCGCACCACCCGGTGGGCCATTAGACCGCCGGGTGGTGCCATGTTCGCCTCTAGCAAATTCTGTGTTGTCGTTGGTTGCTCATGAAACGACGCTACATTTTTCTCATACTGATCCTGAGCTTCTTCGCTGGCCTGGCTGTCGCCAGTTTTGCCGGATTCAAGGATTTTCTTCCGGCACTATTGCGTGGCTCGGTTGTCACGATCAAGTTGACGCTAATGGCTTATATTGTTGCGCTTGTTCTTGCATTCGCGGCGGGTTTGGCCAAGTTGTCGCCTCTTTGGAGTATTCGCTGGGTTGCGATTGGCTATATCGAAATTTTTCGTGGAACGTCTTCCCTAGTACAGCTCTTCTGGATATTTTTCGTGTTGCCAGAATTCGGCATCATGCTGGAACCGATGCAGGCAGGTGTGTTGGCACTGGGATTAAATGTAGGCGCCTATGGTGCTGAAGTTGTACGTGCCGCGATCCTTGCGGTACCGAGAGAACAATACGAGGTTACAACAGCGCTTAACTTTTCGCGTGCGATGGCACTGCGGCGGATCATCCTTCCTCAGGCAATTGTCGCGATGATCCCAACCTGGGGAAACCTCTTCATAGAACTGCTAAAAGGAACCGCACTGGTATCCGTAATTACTCTGACTGACCTGACGTTTGCAGCTTATCAATTAAACCAGTCAGTCCTTAGAACGATGGAAATCTTTGCACTGGCATTGGTGATCTATTACTTCATGGCGCAGGTCAGTCGTATTGCTACCAGCGCCTTGGAAGAAAGACTGGGTCAAGGCCTCAGTCGAGGCAGGGCGTGATGCGGCTGTGGCGGATGAATCTGTTGGTATTGTCAGCCTACGCGATTATTGGTGGTTTAGTGTTCGTGTTGTACGGCCAATCAGCCACAATCGGATCCATCGGCTGGGATTGGGAATTTACTCGAAACGAGGTATTGCCACGCTTAATCCAGGTAGTGCCAATTACTATCCAAGCAACGTTCCTGGGCTTTGGGATAGCAGTTGTTCTCGGTCTGGTGTTGGCGATTGGTCGACTGTCTAAGAATGTCTGGATATCGAGACCCGTTACGTAGTTCATTGAATTAGTCCGCGGGACACCGCTCCTTGTACAGATTTTCTTCTTATTCTTTATTCTTCCAGACTACGGGATCGTGTTGCCGGCATTCCTTACGGGCGTCTTGGCACTTGGCCTGCACTATTCCACATATTGTTCGGAGGTATACCGCGCTGGACTAGAGAATATCCCCCGTGGGCAGTGGGAGGCGGCCATCGCACTCAATCTCGGCCCACTCAGAACCTTCAAGGATATTATTGTGCCTCAGGCAATACCACCTATTGTACCGGCGCTGGGCAATTACCTGATTGCGATGTTTAAAGATACGCCGCTCCTATCTTTTATCGCGGTGGTTGAAATTATGCAGGAGGCCAAGATCATCGGTTCAGAGTGGTACGTATTTCGGGAACCGATCACGATCGTCGGTTTGTTTTTTCTCCTCATGAGTCTAGTAGCGGCAATTGGTGTTCGCCGTTTAGAGGCCTGGTTTCGGGTAAGGAGGCATTGATATGTCACTGATGGTCGAGTTTAAGAACGTCACTAAGCGGTACGGTGAGTTGACCGTGTTGGATGAACTCAATTTAGCAGTGGAGACAGATGAAAAGGTTGCCATCATCGGGCCCTCCGGGTCCGGCAAGACCACTGTGTTACGCATGCTCATGACATTGGAACGGATCGACAGTGGGGTGATTTACGTCGATGGTGTGCCGCTGACGCATATGGAAACGAAGGGTGATCTGGTTGTCGCTGACGAGAAGTACCTTCGCCAGGTGCGTGGCAGCATCGGAATGGTCTTTCAGCATTTCAATCTTTTCCCGCATAAGACAGCGATGGGCAACTGTATTGAGGCGCCGATGTATGTACTCGGTCTGTCTCGGGACGAGGCTCAACAACGCGCCAATGATCTGCTGGACATGGTTGGCCTATCAGACAAAAAAGACCATTATCCAAGCCAACTGTCAGGTGGCCAGCAACAGAGGGTAGCCATTGCGAGGGCCTTGGCAATGAGGCCTAAAGTCATGCTGTTTGATGAGGTGACCTCGGCCCTGGATCCGGAACTTGTGGGTGAAGTATTGCAGGTCATTCGGCAACTGGGCGAAGATCACAGCCTGACGATGTTGATAGTAACCCATCAGATGGGATTTGCCCGTGAGTTTGCCGATAGAGTTTGTTTCTTCTATGACGGACAAATCCTTGAGCAGGGGCCGCCGGCACAGTTATTTGGAAATGCGGAACACGAGAGAACCCGACAATTTCTCAGTGCCGTGTTGGAGGCACATTAGGTTGATCAAAACAGTCTGCAAACTACAACCATAGTGCCATCACTTGACAGGTGGCTGGTCCGATCGCGCTTGCTGCTCTCGTGACACCAACTGTGAACTGGTAATAATATGGGCTTAGGCACGCACGTGGAGAGAGTGCAAGATGAGCGTAGATGGCAAGCCTGGAAACTGGTGCTGGATTCACCGACCGGATGAGCTATGCGCGTAGGAATCGTTGGCTTGCTGCACGAGTCCAACACCTTCATTGCTGGGCCGACGACGATTGAGAGCTTCGAGCGTTGCGACCTTCTGGAAGGGGTGGCAATTCATGATGCGTTTGCCGGCGCGCATCACGAGATTAGCGGCTTTCTCGACGGCCTATCCCAAGCGAGCATCGAGGCAGTGCCGATCTTCGCGGCTCGGGCCCTGCCGTCCGGCACCCTATCGGCCGAGTGTTGGTCGACATTGACCGGGCGGTTGCTCGAGGGGAT
>CAYNPP010000075.1:0-7553 GCA_964399095.1 uncultured bacterium
AGCGTTTGTGGAGTGTTGATGATTGTATTTTTGATGGGTGTATTTCCCAGTACTATTACGTTAGTGATTGGGCTTGTTGGCTTTGGTCTTGCGGGGGCCTGTTTTTCTATTATGCAATCCACTCTAATATATTTAGTTTCACCGGCGGAGATGCGAGGGCGATTACTCGGCGTTATGACTATCTGCATTGGAAGTGGGGTAATTGGCTTTGCTAATATAGGCATTATGGCTGATATTTTTGGTGGTTCAAACGCTCTTTGGATTGTCTCATTGGAAGGGGTGGTCCCGATGATCATCATTGGAATTTGTTGGCGCCAAATACGTGAGGGCGTAAGGAAATAGAACAGAGGTGAAAATTAACTTGAAACAATAGCTTGTGGCCGATCCAAAAAAGACTCAGCATCAAAATTTTTACTCAACCTGACTAATGTGGAGGAAACATTATTATGTTGTTTGATCTTCGAACCTATACTTGCAAGCCTGGCCATTTAAAAGCACACCTGGCGCTTTATGAAGAGTTTGGACTAGGCCCCCAAAGTAGAAATCTTGGTAAACCGTTCGCTTATTTGGTAACCGAGACCGGTAATCCGAATGCTTACGTACATATCTGGGCCTATAAAAATGCTGGTGATCGCGAAGCCAAACGCGCTGCGCTTTGGGCTGATCCCGACTGGTTATCTTATATTAAAAAAAGTGCGGAGTTGGGCGCTCTTGAGCGCCAGGAGAACATGTTGATGACAGAAGTGGGGTTCTGGAAACCCTAGGCCCATCGTTGGAATTCCATGGATTGAACAGGGCCGTTATTGAGGTGTTTTTCTCTGGTTGGAGTACATGTCTAAAGTCATTTACATAGAACACAATGGTACCAAACGTGCTATTGAGGTACAGGACGGTTGGACCTTGATGCAGGGAGCGACGCTTAATGGAGTTAATGGCATCGATGGTGAATGTGGTGGGTCGTGCAGTTGTGCCACTTGCCACGTCTATGTCGACGAAGCTTTTCTGGATAAAATTGTCCCACCGAGTTCATGTGAAGAGGAGATGCTTGAATATACGGTTTCGCCGCGGGAGACTAACAGTCGGCTTGGCTGCCAAATCAAGGTAAGTGCTGCCATTGATGGTATTGTCGTCAGGCTGCCCGAATTGCAAAGCTGATGGAGCATAGTTACAAGGCTGGCGTCGTTATAGTGGGCGCTGGACACGCGGGCTACCAGACCTCCGAAAGTTTACGCCAAGAAGGCTATGAAGAGCCGATAGTATTGATCGGGGACGAGCCCTACGCACCATACCAGCGTCCACCATTATCAAAAGCCTATCTTTTAGGTGAAACTGATAAGGAACGACTTAGGTTTCGCACAGCAGATTACTACGCAGAACAAGGTGTCGATCTTTGGCTCAATGTCAGTGTCTCAGCAATTGACCGAAAAGAAAGATGCGTGGCGCTCAATGACGGAAAAAATATCCCCTACGGCAATTTGGTTCTGGCGACCGGAGCACGGGTCCGAAAGTTAGCGGTTACAGGTACGGACTTAAAAGGCGTTTATTATCTAAAGACCTTGGGTGATATTGAGCCAATTGAGGCGCGACTGGAGAGCGCTAGGAATATCGTGGTTATTGGTGGAGGCTTCATCGGCCTCGAGTTTGCCGCTGTAGCACGAAAGCTAAAGAAAACCGTGACCATTCTTGAAGTTTCTTCGCGCATTTTAGGTCGCGTCGTCACGCCGGAACTCTCGAATTTCTTCTCTAGCCTGCATGAAAGCCAAGGTGCTGAAATTGTATGTGATGCCGAGGTTGTCGAAATCGTGGGGAATGGGGAGGCTGTATCCGGGGTCATTTGTGGGGATCGCAGGGAATATAAAGCCGATATCGTGCTTATTGGCATTGGTGTAACCCCTAACATTGAATTGGCAGATGCTGCAGAGCTGTCTTGCAAAAATGGAATTATCGTAGATGAGCATTGCCGGACCGAGGATTCGCATATCTATGCGGTCGGCGACTGTACCTCCTATATACACCCATTTGCGGGACAACCGATCAGATTGGAATCAGTCCAGAATGCTAATGATCAAGGGCGCTCTGCGGCTGCCGCAATCGCTAATAACCCAAAACCATATGATACTGTACCTTGGTTTTGGTCCATTCAGTACGACGTCAAGTTGCAAATGACGGGCCTGCGAGAGGGTTGTGATGAAACGGTGAAGCGCGGTAATATGGCGGCTAATAAATTCTCACTTTTCCACTTTAGGAACGGGCAGCTTCGTGCAGTTGACTCGGTTAATCGACCGATCGACTACATTCAGGGACGAAAGCTTTTGGCTGCTGGGATTTCGCCATCCTCAGAAGAAGTGGCAGATGAGAACTTCAATCTAAAAAATTTAATAGTTTAATCAACAAATAATATGGATCCCGAGTTTCTCTTGGTTACAAAACTGGGCGATGTTGATCATTAGGTAGCAAGGGTGTCGAAATTTTATGACAACACTTAGATATAGTTGTGTTCGTTTTCACACAAATTTTTCTAACCTACGAGGAAACTTTGATTTTGGTGTATCCGACAAAAATCCCATTGAGAACCAATTGTTTCGGTCCAGAGTTGTTTGTATTTGCTGTTTATAACGTTATAGGGCTGTTTCTTTTAACGGAGCAAGCTTGCTAGTATGAAACTTTCAGGGCGCTGGTTTGCGTTTCTTGCCATATTATTAATTTGTGGTGCACTAGTCGTCTGGCTGGCTGGGCGATTCCCGGATGTTTTGATCGGGCGTGATGGGCGGATTGATTTAACGCGCAGTGTGGTCTGGCTTGGTTTAATTGCGGGTAGTTTTCTCCTGCATCGTAAATTACCGCTTGGTCGCGCCTTATCATATGGTCTTATTTGGATCGCTATCATGGCAGTCCTGGTGTTGGCATATAGCTTTCGTCACGATGCTAACGATGCAATCGATCGCATAGCGTCTGAACTTTTTCCGCATAGTCCTCGTGTTATAGGAGGCTTTGTCGAAATCCGTATGGGAAGCCATGGACATTTCGTACTTGAGGCGGAAGTTGACGATATTGCCATCCGCTTTCTTGTCGACACTGGAGCTAGTGACGTGGTGTTATCACCAAGTGATGCGTTAAGACTCGGCCTCAGGACAGAAAATCTAACTTTTAACAAGCTCTATCGTACGGCTAACGGCTTGGTACGAGGCGCGCCTGTAAAGATTGGACGGATAGTAATTGGTCCTATTTCAAAGACCCAAGTTTCAGCATCCGTGAACGGTGCGGAGATGGAGCAGTCGCTTTTGGGGATGAGTTTCCTCAGCCGATTATCGGGTTATGAGGTCCGAGGAGGGCGCCTTATACTTAAACCTTAGTTAAATCAATGTACGGTGCTGTTCAACGACCGGCTTTGCGACAATAGACCTTCCGTAGCTCGTGCTACTCGCAGCCAGCGTTCATAACCATGAGTATCCCCTTGAGCACTCAATTGGTCAGCGCGTATAAAAGCTCCGACTACCGCCATTTCACCGTATACATCTACTAGCAGACTTGCAGTGCGCAGAATTTCAGGTTGGATACTCATGATAAGATCCTTTAATCATGGTTTTGCTAATTTAATAATTTGGTTGATATTGACGCCTAGCTGATTATCTACGACTACAACTTCTCCTGTTGCCACCGTTCGGTTATTAGCGTGGATTTCTATGTCCTGATTAACTCCGCGGTCTAATTCTACCACTGCACCCCGGCCAAGCTTGAGTATCTGGCTAATTGGCATTGTGGCGGTTCCAAGGACGGCAGTAATCTCTACTTCCACGTCAAGGATAGCTCCAGCATCCGTGCTTAGGTTGAGCGACTCACCAACCGTTTGTGGATCTGTGTTGTCAGACATCAAATCTACCAATTTCAATTACTTTAATATTATCCCCACCACATAGTTAAACTGAGGTTAACGGGAGGAGCATATAATAACGTATTCTGAGTATTGGTGAAGTTACTTTTAATCAGGCTGTAGCTCCGTTAGCCTATTTTGGCGTAACCTTACCAGGAGGCTTTGTAGGTAAGTATCAACGAAGCCATTAGCTTCCAGTGCGCGGATTGCATTCAACGCATAATCCCAATTGGTGCCGGCGGCGCCTTTGGCGGAGATGATTACATCTGCTGACCTTCCATTGCTGAGCCTACCAGCAAAATGCGGGTGGTTCTGATCCGCGATATAAGTGTGCGCTACGACACTTGTTCCGTCATCAAAGGTGATAGGCAAGCGTTGCGGCTCGTAAGCATAACCAATTAACTCTCGCTTATCTAAATAGGTGATGATCTCATGTCGAGCCTCTCTTGAGATTCGGAAAGCAATACCCCTGCACTTGCCTCCAAGGTTGAGGCCGAGCACGAGGCCAGGTCGCTCGGTGGTTCCACGATAATGATGTGAATAAACACAAAAGGCACGGTGATAGCCTTCCAGGATTGCAGGAAGCTGTTCTGTATGTGGGAAACCAGGGTTCCACATTAAGGAGCCGTAGCCAAAGATCCATTCCGGTTGATCTTTATTTTTGGATATTCTCATTTCTGGCTCTATTAAAAGACTTAGGTGGTATTAGGGCCTTTTATATAATTTCTATTTTCTCTTTTTAGCAAACGGGGAGGAGTAATCTTTGACCTATCGATTTATAGTGGAGAGTCATAAGTGCCTCATGTTAACCAAGTATCCGTTGTTTTTTATAGACAAGGCTATTTTTTTTTTAAAGTCTGGTGCGTGCCAGAAAAAATCCATCATGAGCAACAATAGTAAAGTTAGAGATCGAATTTTGGGGTATTATTCCGCATCAAGAGCACGTTCTACAAACTCAAGTCGATCTTGACCCCAGAATAGCTGGCTATCTATAACGTAAGTGGGCGCACCGAAAACACCAATTGCCAAAGCCTCTTTAGAATTAGTTTTCCAAATGGCCTCAATCTCAGGGCTATTTTCGGTTTCATTGAGTAGCGCTAACCCGTCCAAGCTCTGTTCACTGGCCACCGCTAAAATGGTTTCGCGGTCCGCGATGTTTCGGTCTTCTGCCCATACCGCAGTTAGAAAGCCATTAAGTAATGCGCCACCGTTTAATCCCTGTTTTTTAGCAGAGATCACCATACCGGCCGCGGGCCATTCATTAGCCGGGAAGAACGCCGGTTTAAAATTAATTGGGAGTTTAAGGAATTTTTGCCATCGCCTTAGTTCCTGTATGCGGTAGGCTTTGCGAGCGGGGGCGCGCTTAGCTAATGGCAGACCACCGGTCTTGGGAAAGATGAGACCGAGGTTTATCGGTTTTATGTTAATTACAGCATTTTTTTTACTAGCAATTCTATTAAGGCGACCGTCCCCAAGATAGGTCCAGGGTGAGATCAGGCTCACATAGTAATCGATTCGCTTTGGCATTATAAGTTTTCCCTTTTACGACAACGAATTTTTATCAATATATGACCAATTTTGGGGCATAAATTAGGATACTAACGGGTGCGGCAAATTTGGAGTAGGTTTTTTGTTTAAACAATGATCAAAATAATTTTCATTGATGCGAAAGTTGCCTTTGTTAACAATTTTGTCACAAATTGAGGCCAAGCTTAAAACGTGCGAGTAAAAAGTAATCGGTGCGAGACGGTTAGAAGAACTGGCGTTTGACTCGCAGCAAAAACAGATTAGTAGATTATGAAATAGGGCCAGCGCGATGTTACAGGATCCGATGGATGGTGAGCGAGTATTCGAAGTTTCTATTTATAACAAATTGGTGCGCTCTCTTGTGAAAGAAAATCGAAGCCACGAAATTTTTGATGATCATTGGGCTGACCTGCGCATTCAAAACCTTATTGCTCAAGATGAATATGATGCGCGGCGGATGATTTATGAGCGTTTTCCTGAATGCGATGGTTTTGTTATAGAATTTGTCAAGCTGGCGTCAACGTGATTTTGCTTTTACCATTTTCCTTTCTTTGACAATTTTTGTATTAATTAGGGGAAGTTAGGTTTCGGCTCCACCGTTTACCTGCAAAATCTGGCCATTGACATAAGCACCGCTATCTCCAACGAGCATGCTTATTACCGCGGCCACCTCTTCCGGTGAGCCTACTCGGCCAACGGGCACTCGTTCGGCTGTGTGCTGAATATGGGCGTCCTCTTCTGGGGTGTCGCGTTCACCCGCGATGGGGCCAGGGGAGATAATGTTAGAGGTGATACCTTCTGGTCCGAACTCAATGGCGAGAGCCTTGGTCAGTCCCCATGCACCGTGTTTTGCGACAGATACATGTGCACGGCCGTTGTAGCCATGAATAGCATTCATACCTGCAAAATTGATGATCCGTCCCCAACCGCGCTCAATCATGCCTGGCAGTGCCGCACGCGTTAACCAGAAGGCGGAGTGCATGCCAATAGCAAGTACTCGCTCCCATTCGAGTTCGTCCATTTCAAGAAATGGGCTCGAAGGTCGAATAGCGGCATTATTAACTAACACATCGATACCGCCAAAATTTTTTATAGCTTCATTGGCAATTTCGTTACAGCTTTCTCGAATACCAATATCACCCAAGGTGATATGAGATGAGACGCCATGAGCATCAACAAGTATTTTGGTTTTTTCACAATCTTCGAGGTTGTGAGATCCATTGATCACTATATTGAAGCCATCTTTAGCAAGTTGGACGGCCGTTGCGCGGCCAATGTTACGCCCTGATCCTGTAACTAACGCAGAACGACGTCTGTCACTCATATTTTCCTCCTTATTATGAACACAGGCTTATCTTCAGATGAGGAAACATTTGTAAAGTAATTTAACTCCCTCCTAAAATAACCAACTCTATTTACGTTCTAAAGATTCTGCTTAATTATATTCGAAACTTTTTCCGCAATCATGATAACCGATGGGTTAGTAGTGCTGGCTTTACGCCATTGTTTGTAATCGGTGGCTTGTCCTTATATATCGATCGTGCCGTCGATTGATAAGCACCCAACTAGGACTTTTACCCGCGGATAGTTTGGTATAAGGCCTCTAAGTCTCACCTCTAGTTTGGTCGACGTCATCCAGCTCGTACGTGGGGGTCTCCATGCTAAATATCCAATAGAAGTATAAAATCACGAGTAGTTTTCCTTACTGTCGGGTTCCGAGAGTAGCACACCGGGGCTCGGATCTTCGCTCAGTTTATTGGCGACCACGCAACCAGCATGTTGGGCGCCGGCAACATGGATACCAAATATTTCATGATTTATCAGTTTTATCCTATGTCTTGTTTGGCGAGTATAGCTCGTTCCTTGTTACGGAGTGCTTTCCGGCGGATTTTTCCCGTGGCAGTGAGGGGGAGATCGGAAACAAATTCGATTATGCGAGGGTATTCGTGTGGGCTGAGGCGGAATTTAACAAAACTACGGATATCCTCCTCTAAGTCAGGGCTGCCGTTAAAGCCGGTCCCGAGTTTTATGAATGCTTTGATACTTTCGTTACGTATTGGGTCTGGGATACCGATAGCAGCAGCTAGAGCAACGGCAGGATGCTTGGTCAAGCAGTCTTCTATTTCCCCCGGACCGACCCGATAGCCAGCAGTGG
>CAYNPP010000076.1:0-7501 GCA_964399095.1 uncultured bacterium
CATATAAACCAAAGTCACTAGGAATAAAAAGTTGAAAATATCCAATTCTATTTGGCTTAATCAAGGAGTGTTCTATGAATAATTTAAAATCACTAAAAGAGGCGTCTAATAATTTAAAGACCTCATCTTCATATCCATCCATTTGATTTTTAGACATGGTTGTTGAATATGTTTCAAGATGCTTTTTTTTCCCATCTGACATATCAAAATCAAATGAGATTTTCACCATGCCAACAGTTTTGATACCTATGTTCTTGATTCTACCATAAAGCATCTCTCTTGTACTTAGATTTTTTTTATGCGTTACAGTACTCTCTATTTCACCAACTAATACAACATCTTTTTTTGTTATTTTATATAATTTATATCTATCTCTGTCCTCATTTAATTGATGATTGATTAAATATTCTCTATAGAGATTAAGGAATATTATTTTTAACTCTTCTCCATCATATTCTTTTGCATAATAATTTATATTTTCATACTCCCAATTCCCCTGCCTCCTGGCTGGTTTATTATATAGCGATGATATAAAATCATCAAAAGGTGCAGGATTATAACCCAGTATTAATAATCTTTCGTACTTCTCATTCAATTCTGGAGTAGGGCTAACCGTGTATTGCTCTCCCTTAAATTCCCATTTATAGGCGGAAAGATCTCCAGCTAGCGTAAAGCAGATTAACAAATAAAAGAATAAAGCAATATGAAAAATAGTGGTCATTTAATTTCAAGCCTCTAAAATGTAAAATAATTTATAATACTTAGTAACTTTATTATACTATAAATAATCTTTATAGGAATCTAAATAAAATGAAAAATGTTCATTTATGGATGCCTCGGATATAGGATATGGTTTCATTTTATGCTTATTTTTAAAAAATGAGGGGTTTGATGTATTGCATCTATATTCCTTATATGATTTGATTCTAGTTTTTAGATAATTATAAATATTTTCACGCCTATTTATTAAATCACTATAGCTAACATCAATAATATTGCACTTGATTTTATCTCTGTCTGTCATCATTTTTCTAAGCATTCTATCATAAAGATGCACAATAAACTGCACAAGATCCTTCTTATCTGTTTTTCCCATAAACAATTTCCATACGCTGTCAATCATTGGGCAGTAAGAAGAGATTGATTCAAATGGATGTCTGTGTATCCATATTATAGTAGACTCAGGAAAAATCTCATCAATAGTATCTGTAAACATCAGGTGCTCTGGACATTTTAGTGCGAAATGAGTATCATTATTTATTTGATTCCTTAATAAAAACTGTTTGTAGCCTTCGAACATAAATCTACTATCATTACTATTCATATAATTTTCTAAATCTCTAAATTTCAGCTGAATAACATAGTTATAGCATAAAAAGAGGTTCTTCTGAAAATGCCAACACTCTTCATATGTATTCATGTTAACATTGTGCATTGACTGAATCGAAGGGATAAGATATCTATATAAATAAAATCCTACTATTGATCTTAATTTTCTAAAAGATCTATCAATAGAAGGATTATTATATATATTTTTAGGAGATGCAAGTTGCCAATATTCAAAAGCACTATATCCAAATTCATTGATTATCATATTATGAAGATTTGTTGTTCCACTCCTTGGTAGCCCAACTACAAATATAGGATCATTATACATATCAGAATTATAATCAACAGCATTCAAAAAGTGTGCACCCTGTTTTATTGATTCTCTTGTCATTATAGAGTGGAGTCTTCTTCCTAAAGGGGTTAATAAATCAGAATTAAGGTGGTTGACATACATCTCTAAAGCTTGCTCTATGTACAAATTAGAAATCGATTCTGGATAAAAAAGAGATTTTATAGATTGCTTATATTTAACTTTATTAATCTTATTTAATGGGGAATTTTCTATAACAAAATTTAAAAATTTTAGATCTGGCCGCAGATTATACAAAGCCCTATTTAACCTTCACCGATAAGGTTAGCATAAATTTTGCAACCATCTCATTTGAAATAGATGGTACGGAGGCAGTTACTTTTACAGGCAAATTTTCTCTTTTTGAAGATTCTATTGAACGCGCAATCATTCTACTAATTTCTTCTCCTTGATTACATTCAAAAACAACGTCTCCTATTGCTCTCTTTAAAAAATCAGCATGAATATCTTTAAAAACAAGTGAAATATTTTTATTGTGCTTTTGAAGGTGATGGAAGGCAAAATAACCTGATGTAATGTCAGCTCCTACAGTTAATGCACCTAAGTACATTGAGCCAAGGTGATTCTTTACTCTTCTTCTGAATTTAATACTAACTCTAATGGATTCATCATCTAAAAAAATAATTTTTGGTCTGCAATAGAAAAGCATGGGGATTTTCCATATAGACAGAAGTTTGAGCTGAAAATTTATTTTTTTTAATCTGCTTAACAATTTTACATATCATATAAATAGTACAGTATAATTTATGACAATCTATTTAAAGAATGGCAAATATGTTTGAACATTAATCATTTTTAGTTTTTCAGGCTTGTCATTGCTTGACATGTCAACACTTTCTATATCTACAATAGCTTCACTATTAACAAAAACTTTACTACTCTCAAAACCAATCATGTTATAGTGATAGTAATCAGCTTCACTTTTCTCATCTAAAAGCAAAACGCTATGAAAGTGATCTGCTCCACAGTGGATAGGGCAGGGTCTGTTATGCTTTGTATCAATTTTGAGATTATACTCTTTACCTTGCTCAGTTATCATAGTATAATAATCTGGACTAACGTGATTTGAATACTTACCAATGCCCAGTGCAACCAATAGGCTTAATAAAAATTCAGTAGATATTAACATTTTACTATCCTCCTTTACTTGTTATGCATTTGCAAAGAATTTGTATGCGTACAAATACTGTTTTGGTGATAAATAACAAAACTCTCCTAAATAGTGAGAAATTTTTTCACAATCCTTAAAGTCATTATCATGAATTAACTTAAATTCAATATATAAATCACCTTTACTTTCTCCTATTCTTGTAAATTTATATTTACCCAAACCGCATTTAGTTTGGATTACCATAAGTGGTTTTTCTTTACATAGCGTTACCATATATTCACCAGTAGCTTGATTCTTTATTGGATCCTGAGTATTTATTTTTTGATGATTCATTTTAGTGCTCCTTGTGATGTTCAATATTATTTTAAACAATCAAAAATATATAAAATGTGACTAAGCGCATTATTTTTTTTACATGTGAGCTCCGTCAAATTATTTAAATAGTTTTTATTTATGTGATGCACATCTTATTTGATTGTTTTTGATGTTATTAGATTATATCAAAGGATGGTAAAATTATGTCAAATGAAAAAATAAAAGACCTATCAACAGTTGCATGGCTCAACCTAATTCTTGGGCTTTATAATCTATACCTATTCTCAGTAGGACATTTAATATTTAATTTAATTATTGGTGTTCTTAATGTTGGAGTATGGGTGTTTTTTAGAAAGCCGGAGACTATCCTTGAGCTCAACGATAATAAACGAAAATAATACTATTTCTTCAGATACTTTTTTAGATGTTTTTTGCGCTCTGGAGAATCTAATGTTTTTATATACTGCTTGAATTCTAAGTTCAAACCCTCTTTCAATGTCAAGCTAAGTCCATCATTGATACATTTTTTAGCAAGACTAACAGATAATTGGGAATTCTTTGATATCGTTTTTAAAAAATTAATAGCACCTTCAATCATGTTTGAAGTAAGAATCTCATCTATTAATCCATAATCTAAAGCAACTTTTGAGGATATCTTTTCACCTGAAAATATCATCCTTTTCGCCTTTGATGGGCCTATCAACCTTGGGAGGCGTTGCGTACCACCACCTCCAGGAATAATTCCAATTGAACATTCGGGTAAAGCAAAAACAGCTGATTCATCAGATAATCTAAAATCACATGATATTGCTATTTCTAGGCCTCCTCCTAAGCATGCGCCAGTGATACATGATACAGTTGGGAATGGCAGAGATTCTATGAAATCAGTAAGTTTTTTTATAGAGTAGACCGTATCTATTGTTTGCTCATTATTCATTTTAGATCTTTCATTTAAATCTGCTCCAGCTGAAAAGTGTTTATGAGAAGATGACATTATCATACCTCTGCAATCACCCTTCTCTAATATCTCTTCAAGAAGTTCAGTTACTTCAAATATTAAATCAACTGAAAGTGCATTCACGGGAGGGTTATCTATAATAATTGTATATATATTATTTTTTATATCAACATGAATCATACTACATCATCCCTATGTTTTTATCTCTCCACGCAAATACTCATCGTTTAAGCTATAAAGATATTTATTAAATGTATCTGGGACGTCAACCTCTAGTAATGTAAGTAATTGGCCGTGGGTTTTTCCCTGTGCGTCATGTAGTAGAGTATCACTACCCCCTCCCTCTAAACTTCCTTTTATAATAAAGTTGAGTGCAAGTAAGTTTGGCAATTCATACCTTATTACTTCATCATTAGCTATGCCATTTAGATGATTTTTCACTACATCGACAGTCAAGTTCTTCACTGCCCATTTATATACTTCATTAAACTCAAAGGCCACACCAATATTTGAGCTTCCTCCTTTATCTCCTGATCGGGTGCATGCTATATCCATTAATCTTATTTTCATCAGTACATCCTAATATTTGTTTTAACCATCGACTTAGGGATGAGAGTTGGCCAATAGGATATGACCTCCTGGACCTTTGGTCTTCCACCTGAGAATCCTGTTATCCCTGGTGGACCATTTGTAATCAATGGTGCAATTTCCTTTGAAAAATGCTCTATCTTCGTTCTAGATCTATCTTTAACCGAGATTGAGACGACTACTTCATTTGGATCATCTGCAGTATCAAGAACCTTGGCTGTGCATGAATTATATCCAACAATATCTACTTTGTACTCAGAAAAATCGATTCCTTTTGCTTTTAATCTTGATAGTATGATATCTGATATTTTTTGTGCTTTCTTAATAGCATACGGAGCTGTGACAGTTAGTTTACCATTTGCCTTGTATCCTGAAATATAGTTAACAGCCACCTTAAATGTATCAGATGGCTTCACGCCAGATATATTTGATACAGCTACAACATTTTTTTCAGTTTCCTTAAGAGATACAGATGTAAAGTCAACAGTAACATCCGGAGAGAGATATTCTTTTGGATTTCCCATCTCGTATAAAAGCTGCTCAGTGACTGTCATCCGATTAATTAGTCCACCTGTTTGTTCCATTTTAGATACATTAAAAAGTCCATCTGGTTTAATTGAAACTACAGGGTAGCCTATGATTGTGAAATCCTCTACTTCCCACCAGCGTGTATGGTTGCCGCCAGAGCACTGAGCCCCACACTCTATAATATGTCCAGCTACAGTAGCCGCTGCTAATTTATTATACTCATCTCTATTCCAATTAAATTCATATATACATGGGCCCACAACTAATCCCGGGTCTGTGATTCTACCTCCCAGAACGATATGGGGATCATAAGACAGTGCCTCGGCTACGATAAAACTATCAATATATATATTAGCTGAGCATATATTGTTTTGGATTTTTTCAATACTTTCCCCTGTATCAAGGTTATCAAAAGATAATCCATCAGAAATATAATCATGAATTTTATCAACAATATTATCACCTTCTACTACTGCAACTTTGATAGTATCAGATGTTTTCTCTTTGATTAACTCGGCACACTTATATGGATTCACTCCACCTGCATTAGTGATAACTTTAATACTATTTGAAAGTATATCTTGTCTACAGTCAACAACGAATTGAACAAAATCAGAGGCAAAGCCATAGTCATTGTTTTTATTGTATTGCTTTTGCATAATTGCCATAGTCACCTCAGCAAGATAATCAAGGCTCAAGTAATCCAGATTATTACTCTTAATGAGCTTGTAAGGTGCATCAACTGAGTCACCCCAAAATCCTTGCCCATTTGCTATCTTAATTTGTTCCTTCATTACACTTGCAGTGCTCCATATTTAGGCGTTGGAACTTTCCCCTCATTTGAAACAACCTCAAGGGACGCAATTAATATTTTTCTTGTGTCTCTTGGATCAATAATTTCATCTATCCACATTCTTGCAGCTGCGTATCTAGGATCTGATTGTTTAGCATATGTTTCTTTTATATTATCATATATTTTCTGTTTCTCATCTTCATTGATATTATTCATTTTAGAAACCTTGATTGCAGTTAATGTTTTAGCTGCTTGGTCACCACCCATTACTGAGATTTTTGCCGATGGCCAGGCATACATAAATCTAGGCTTATAGGCTCTTCCTGATAAAGCATAATTTCCTGCACCATAGCTGCCTCCAATTACAACTGTTATCTTTGGTACAGTGCTGTTTGATATTACATTTACTAATTTTGCTCCATCTTTTGCGATTCCGCCCCATTCAGCATCCTTCCCAATCATGAATCCGTTCACATCATGTAGAAAAATAATTGGAATTTTGTCCTGGTTGCAGTTCATTACAAATCGTGCTGCTTTATCTGCTGAATCAGAATATATAACACCACCCATTTGTATTTCATTGAGCTTTGTTTTGGCATTAATCTTTTGATTTGCAACAATACCAACATTATGACCACCTATTTTTGCAACCCCGCATACGATAGTTTTCCCATAATCTTTTTTATATTCAATAAATTCACTTCTATCTGTGATTCTGGAGATAATTTCAAGCATATTGTATGACCCTACTTTGTTTATATCAAAAATAGATAGAAGGTCATCTGAATTAAACTCTGGCTCATCGATATCATCTGGTGGTTGCTGTAAATTCCTATTATCATAGTTGATATGAGCAAGGATACTCTTGATTCTATCCAAAGCTGAAATATCATCCTCTTCTTGAAAATCAGTTGTGCCGCTAATAGCTGAATGTGTTTCATAGCCTCCTAAGGTTTCAGAATCAATTTTCTGTCCGATGGCCGCTTTAACAAGAGCAGGACCAGCAAGAAACATATTTGCACCCTTTACGATGATATATTTGTCGCACATAACCGGCAAGTATGCTCCACCCGCAACGCAGGGCCCCATAACGCATGCTATTTGTGTAATACCCATTGAAGAAAGACGCGCGTTATTATAGAATATTCTTCCAAAATGTCCTTCATCAGGAAAAACTTGATCCTGCAATGGTAAGAAAACGCCCGCAGAGTCAACTAGATATATAATTGGTAGATTATTTTCTTTCGCAATTTGTTGAGCTCTGATTGTTTTCTTCAGGGTGATTTCAAAATACGCACCAGCTTTAACTGTAGCGTCATTGGCAACTATAATGCACTTCCTGCCACTGATATTCCCTGTACCAACAACTACCCCAGCAGAGCTTATCCTTCCGTATTCATCGTACATTTCATGCGCTGCAAAAATGCCTATTTCATTAAAAAAAGAATTTTCATCTATTAGATATGAAATTCTTTCTCTTGCAGTCATCTTTCCCTTAGAATGTTGTTT
>CAYNPP010000077.1:0-5667 GCA_964399095.1 uncultured bacterium
CCACCGTATACCGTCGAATAGTTTATCCACATTATCAACACGCCACTCTTGGGAAACGTCCCCACAAATTTTTCTGACTAAAGAACGATTGCCATTGCGAAAAACCTGCAATGGATTGCCGAGGAAGGACCCGTACTGTTAAAGTGCCACTATGACAAAACAACGGGAGACCACGCATGACCCGGATTTCCATTCTCACTCAAGACGATATGAACGATGAGCAAAAATCAGTCATCGAAGATTCTAGGGCGTCCGGCCAACCCCACGGCGGCCCGTACTGGGCCTATATCCGAAATCCCAAACTGATGCGGATCGTGCAGGATATGAACCGTATCCTGACCGAAGGCACACTCACGGCCAACGAACTGAGCATTATCGTCTTGACCGTGGCTCGTCATTGGAGCGCCGAGTATCCTTGGGCGGTTCAGGTCCGGAATGCCCTAAAAGTCGGGCTAGGCCAGAACGTGATTGATGCCATTAATAGCCGCGCCACCCTACCAACCGAAGATGCCCGCGAAAATCTAGTCCATAAACTCGCCAACGAGCTGCTAGCCGATCAGGGTTTGAGCGATGCCAGTTACGCCGAGGCGGAAGCGGCATTTACCACCGACGAACTAATCACCGTTATCGCCCGGATTGGGGCTTTTTCGATGACCTGCTGTACCGCAAACGGGTTTGATATCACTCCGCCCGACGAAGTCCCGGCACGTCTGCAATAGCGGGAAACAACAAATTTTTTCATAAGATATTGATATTATTATCTGATTAGTTGGTTGCGGGGGCACGATCTCTACTATTTCGTACACAAGTATCTGCTTTCCTCACAATACCGCCTTAAGTGGTTGCGGGGGTAGGATTCGAACCTACGACCTTCAGGTTATGAGGTTGACTGTGCTAGAGGTTTAGGCTTTGTCTTCTTGGGAGAGACTTTTGCCACGACTGAGGGTTTTCTCTTGGGGGTTACTTTAGGTGTCTTCTCAGAAGTACCTAGGACTGAGGGTAAGGTTTCTTGGCATAAAGGAATTTATTGTTTTCAAATATGCCTTCTTCAACTGTTCCATTGGCAAAGGTCCAGGTGCCTTGTCCCCACGGGCTGTCAAGCTTCCATTCACCAACGTATTTGATCCCACTGTAACCACCAGCGTATTTATCCCCGTTGGTATATGTTAGGATAACTTGTTCGTTGAATTTGTCATATTTGACCAATTGGCAACATTAAGCGTTGCTGGTATGTTCAGATTTATGAGTAAATATTTCTTACCCAGAGAACAATATTTCCTGTATGTAGCTTACGCTATACTTTTTAGTTGTCTAGCTGTTGGCCTCCATCTTCGCTGGCTTTACTTCGATGATTTCATCTTTACAATTTGGACAGATAGGGATTTCTTCAGAGCAATTACTCTCTGGGAAGAGTTTCAGTTTACGGGTGCTGAACTTGGGGATCGTATCGCCCGAACCCCGGGGGGTATGCTTTATTATTTCATTAATTTTCTGCAACAAATTAATCCAGATGTTCGTTTCATATATGCTGTTGTCATTATCATGGACTGCGTTGTCCTATTGGCTATCCCTTTTCTATTTTTCCGACACATTGGCTGGACAGCGTCTTTATTTACCGCAGCACTTTATGGCGTAGCACCTCCTGTTCTGAGCAACATCTGGACACTTTGGAATCCAAGTTTTGCTTTACCATATGGTGTATTATTCTATTGGCTTTTACTTTCTCATAAAGGGGTAGAAACCAAATACCCCTTGCCCCTTGCAATTGCCTGTGCCGCCATCGCCGGGCAGTTCCACGGTACCTTCTTTTTGCTTATTGGTATTGCAGTTCTTTATGTTCTCTTAATGCGAATAAAGGTATCTGGGAAGATCCTCTTGGGTTGTTTGGGCGCTTTAGTGATTCCATTATCACCCTATATTATCTTTGAGGTATTTAACAGTTCTGGCGATTTCACACTACTTGGGCAGCGATATCCCCAACAGGTTGGGGGCCCTGGAAATTTTTACATCTCTATCGGTCATACCCTAGTTGGGCTTTCAGGTATTACAGGTGGTAGCTTTAATGACCCCATCAACGGGGGTTTGAGAGAACATAGTCTGATATTGCCAGAACAGGTATCTTCTAACCTTTTATTCTACCTTAGCACAACAGCTCTTCTAAACCTAGGTATAGCCGTTATAGGCCTTGCGATTATTAGTGTTGGTTATAACTTTATTCGGTCAAAACGAAAGATGACATCGACAACCACTGGAATACTCCTTCTATTTCTTATGGCTTTTATTTACACGTCGATCTTCACATTTAATTCCACTGGGCGTTATATCCTTTTTCTACTATTACCAGGATTGCTACTAGCAGGTATCGCATACCAGGAACTTGCGAACACATCGTCAAAATACTGGGGCCGGATTACCACAATTTGTATAGCGGTTCTTCTTTTAGGGCGATATGCTTTGATCACCTTTTATCATGATCGCAAATTGCCATCCATTGAGTCCTACGACATAAATGAAAAGTTAGTCCGTTTTCTTAAGAATGATTTCGGTTTTAATATAAGCGATATTCAATCTAAGATTGCAGTGCTTTCTCAGACCAAAGGTGGGCTCGTTTTTAACCAGAACGATTTACCCTTAATATATCAAACTAAGATAATTGATAAACCGCTAGTACAGCAACGTTATAACGGTTGTGTACTGCTACTTGCTAACGATTACCGTAGTAAGTCAGCACCTAATCCTTCGATTAAAGATATCATGGAACATCTACCCTATTCTCGTGGATTTCGCATAGAACGTTCAATTGTAATCGACGACTGGCGAATCTTGGGATATCGGACTAGCTTACCGAGTTGTATCCACAACGGTGTTAATAGTTATATCTTAACTCCTCGAGAAAGATTACTCGATGAGACAGCCGCCAACCTCCTCTCAGGAAAGGTGGAAAAGATTACCTTGGGAAAATTAAGGACGGCTTTTGTTAAGGTAATAGATGCTGGCTCCCCTATTGCGTTAATGGTGGAACTTAGCCAGGAAGAAAATAGGATCACTGCCGAAATCCATGGTAATTCCATGCGCGGTATGCCCCAGAGCTTTCGCATTCAACGTGGCTTCATAAAGGACATAAAAATTCGTTTCACGCTTGAAGAAACTCAAACAACGATAGCAGTGATGAACGCACCTGGAACCTTGGGGAGTAATGGTCTTTATACGCCTTGGATTATTGGTAGGGAAGAACTACCCTCGGGAACTTACTCGGTTGATCTGTCGCATGGGGGATTGACAGCAGCATTTTTTGAAGGCGTTAATCATGGTGAAGCACCTCCAGCACTAATTCGCTTGACCGACAAATTTGATGTTTTAGAAGACCCTTAAGTCAAAAACAAACTGTCTGCTATGAAGAGAAGTAATCTTTTTGATCCTCAAACCTTTTGGCGGGATAAAATTCTTTGTTGGGAGAACGACCGTTACAAGCAAGACTTCCCGCATTCGTCTGTGTTAGAGAAGGTCGCCAGTCAAGCAAATAACTCTATAGCCTTTCGGCTTGAAATGGCAGCACGTATTCTTTCTCCCATTGTCCGGGGGCGCCGTGTTTTAGAATTGGGTTGCGGCTCAAGCATGTTATCGTTACCTCTGATCAAAGCAGGCGCGATATCCTACAGAGGCGTTGATTTTGCAGAGACCGCTATCACATTGGCAATAGAAAAGGCACAACTTGGCGGCTACGAAGATAAAGTATCCTATCGAGTCGCCGATGTGACCCAGGTTGATGACTTTGAACCTGATATCACCTTTTCTCTAGGCTTGTTCGATTGGTTAAGTACAGAACAAATTGAAGCTGTATTTGCTCTTGGCGGTGAGCATTTCCTGCATAGCATTTCTGAAAGACGAAGGTCGCCGGCCTGCCTCCTCCATCAGATCTATGTATTCCTAGCTTATGGGTATCGCACTTCTGGATACCGACCAGAATACCATTCAGTCACACAAATTACCGATATAGCAGCCCTTCATGTAGGGCGACCAATTAATATCCTCCGCCATCGAAAACTTAGTTTTGGTACTCTATTAACAACACTTAAAGTGCCAGAGATGCATGTCGTAAATAATGAATAATGACGAGATTTCTCAAGAAAACCCACCTGTCCACATGACCCTTTGTGCCGACGACTATGGTATATCACCAGCAGTTGGCGACGGAATACGCTCTTTGATTGAAGCTGATCGCGTAACAGCAACTAGTTGTATGACCGCAAGCCCCTTCTGGCGGGAAGAGGCAGCTTTTCTCTTACCCCTTATGGATTTGGCTGACATTGGTTTGCACATTACCCTGACCGATCAGGTCCCGTTGGCTGACTGGACTAGTCATAGCCCCAGCGGGAAATTGCCGAGTCAGAAAGAACTTTGGTGGATGGCTATTCGCGGCCAACTACCCGAGGTGTTGCTAACAGAGGAATTAGATAGACAATTAGATGAGTTCATTGCCGCTTTTAAACGTCCTCCTGATTTTTTGGATGGACATCATCACGTCCATCAAATTCCGCGGGTGCGCCGACTGGTGTTGGAATTATTTCAACGGCGGATAGGTTGTAATCCAGTATACATCCGCAATACCGCGACTTCTGTTTACGAGGCGGTTAGCCGTAGGATTAACTTCTTCCGTAACATGGCAATCGGTCATATTGGGCAGAGCTTAAAAAGCCTCTTGAAAGAACAGGGGATACTAACCAATGATTCCTTTTCAGGTATTTATGGAGCTAGTCATCAAGTTCCATACGGACCAATATTCGAAAAATTTCTCTTTAGTCTTCATGGACGTGCTTTAGTTATTTGCCATCCTGGTCATGTGGACGACGCCTTAACACAGGCAGATAGTTTGACGATCCAGCGAGAGGAAGAGTGGCGTTACCTGATGAGCCCTGCATTTTTGGAACTACTTGAACGAAATAAAATCCAGCTAGGGCGATTTATTGATATGACGCCTAATCAAGACTGAAAGACCATCCCTAGTATGGAAGACATAGCTACGCATAACAAAGAAGTTGAACAAGAAACATGTTATGTCAGCAATTAACTTACCATAGTAGCTTTCCAATCTGATAACCTCAACTAAGGTGCTAATGATTAAAAGAGACAGTCCGTAGGAAACAATGTAAAGTAGAACGAAACGACCGACTGATTTGATCATTCTGTTCTTACGTCCTAATGTGAAATTCCAATACCTGTTTAATAAAAAGGATACTAAACCTCCAACTACACGCGAAACCATCTGTGAAAACACATAAAACGTACCTAATTCTGTCAACAGTGTAAAAATCAACCAATCTGCCAATGCCGAGCAGATTGCAACCCAGATGTATTTTGAAAACTCGGAAAATATTCGCATTTTATCTTGTTAGCTCACAACCGATTCAATGATATCAGCCGATTGCTGGGCACCTCGTCCCTGAAGCTCCAAATTATCAAAACTCTGGTTGAAATCGTCCAATCTATCCCAAGCCGCTAGCATTGCACTCTCGATAAAAGATTCTTCAGCCATAGTTCCAATTCCGAGACGATCAACAGACTTGGCATTAACCCATTGTTCGGCATGCCGCAAAACTGGGACTACAACCGCCGGAATCCCCATGCAAACCACTTCGCTAACCGCACTAAAACCACCATTAACTACTG
>CAYNPP010000077.1:5677-7495 GCA_964399095.1 uncultured bacterium
GCATTTCTTAATAGTTGTAGGGAGTCCTGTACTTTGCCGTGGTAGTGAATAACTTCGTTCACCTTCCAATCAGTGGGAGCAGGACGCCCAATTATATCAAGTTGGAAAGGGTACTCCGAATTGGAAAGCCGAACAGGACTGCCGAAACGAGAGCCACTTAACATTATTACCACTCGTGATTTTTCTTTTCTTTTAAGACGTTGCTCAAAACCCTGTCTGACAATCGGTTCGACCCGGTGAAATTTTTTATGGGTTAAAGGAATACTTAAATCTATACAGGGGCTAATTACGACATCCGGCCCGAGCTTGTGAAACAGATAATCTATCATCTCAATGCAATAAAATTGGGGCCATATAGATAACGGTTTGGAAGGATAGTAGTTGAATGCTTTGTAAACCATGTCAGTATTGTTTAGCGCAATCCATGGGATATTCCTGGAGGTGGGAAGACCAAATATATACACGGAGTCACTGATGACCGCGTTGGGCTGAATCTCTTGTAGCGCTCTGGAAATGACTCCCCTATTACGCTTGTTTATACTGGCCAGTGTTTTTACTGAACCAAGTGTTTTATTTATGCTAATTTGACCATCCTTCGAACCGTATCGCAATTCCTCAATCTCATAGATATGATTTATGTAATCACGGTCTCGAAAATACCAAAGACCATTTCCTGCGGTGACCAGAGACACCTTCCAACCGCGTGTAATCAACTGATGAATTATACTGTCACAACGGGTGGAGTTACCAAGACCCAAACCATTAACTAAGAATAATGCACTTTTAGTCAGGTTACTGGCTCCATCCTGAGAGCCTGGGCAAAGGGGGGAATTATTTCACTTTTGCGGATCCTCCACCCCGCATCCCAAGCCAGTTCCTCTAGCTCCTCGTGTCCGAAAAGCCTTACACTAATCCCGTGAGAGAGATGATAAAATCGATAAATTTGGCCGAATAGGTTCTTTCTTGGACCTAATATGACCATGGCTCCACTTTCTTTTAATTGCCGTCGAGCGTTAGCCAAAAATAGGGCAGGATCACTTAGAAATTCTATTAATCCTGCAGAGAGGATAATACTTGCTGACTTGTGATATTGATAAGAAGTGGCATCAGCAATTACCCCCGTAATATGTTCTTTGTCCCGCATTTGCTCTACCATTTCCGGCAGAAGGTCAACAGCGGTAACGTGGCTAGCGCCTAATTTAATTAGTAGGTCAGTGTAAAAGCCAGCGCCACAACCTAATTCAAGAACGTCTTCCCCTTGCACGGACCCAAGAAGTTCAACAACGGCGGCAGCTTCTCCTTGGCGGATATAAATCCAAGGCCAGCGCTTCGCGGAAACCCCATAGGTTTCGGCAACTTTTTCGAAATGGGAAACCACGGAGTTCGGATTATGGTTAAAGAAATTTAGCATATTTAGCCGAATTATATTCTTTTTCCAGTTGCCTGAGTGCAAGACTTTTTATTCCAACCATTGTCTTACCAGTCAAAGATGTCCTTTAAAATTAATTAAGGGATCATTCTCTGTTTTAATTAGACTTTCTAGAGTCGTTGGATATGGGGATTTAAAATTATCGTTTTCCCAAATACCTTCCTTAATGCGTCCACCCCAATTCGTAAAGGTACCTTGCCCTCTTCGTTTACCATTTTACTATTCACCAACATACATATCCTATCGGCAGAGGTGTAAGTAGCAAAACAACCAGTCCAAGTGGTGCCGTTATAACTGCCGGAACAAAAAGGTAGACACCAACAGCACTACAAATCCCATCAGAACTGGCAGCAGTCGTTTCATTCCGTGATGATGACATAAAGTGGGGA
>CAYNPP010000078.1:0-7456 GCA_964399095.1 uncultured bacterium
GTTGAGGGCTGCCATCAATTTCTGTATCACTATCTATTCTCATTGTAAAGCTGGATAGCCCTCCATCATCACTGATAGTCAAATTGACACTTTCACCTTCTAATGGCCAGTTTCCACTAGTAATTGACACTCCATTAATCCGAATAAACTCATGCTCATAGCTTTCTGGATCGATTAACAATTGACTAATGGTTAGAAGCTGTGCTTCTGGCAAAGCATTATTTGAAGAAATAAGTGTGTAGTCTGATTCACTTGTAATAATAATTTCCATAAAACTTGCATAGGTAGCGATTTCACCTGTTACCTCAATTAAATCACCAAGTCTTAGGGATAGTGGAGGGCTAATATTGCTGCTACTCGCATACAAATTAATCCCCGCGGTTGCATCCTGAATATAGTAGCTGGTGTAGTTTGACGCATAGTTAGGAGATGTAACTATAGCCCTGATAGTTGCGGTAGACCCTAAATCAAGGGCTCTTGCTTCAGCAATTGTTGATGTCTGAGAATAACCTGTCCCAACTAAAAACAAGAAGAGTGCTGTCAGTCTTTTCATTTCAGCAAAACCATTTTACGGGCCTTAACAAAACCCCCGTTTTTCATTTGCATAAAATATGTTCCGCTGGGGAGATGACCGGCATGCCAGGTGATCTCATGTTCCCCGGAAGATCGGGGTCCATCAATAAGTGTTTCCAGCAGCCTTCCGTTTGAATCAAAAATACGCAGTTGTATCTCGCTATGGGCCTTTTTGCTAAATCGAATGCTGGTAGTTGGATTAAATGGATTGGGATAATTCCCTGACAGGGAAAACTCTGTAGGCGCTTCATTCTTATCCGCACCAAGCATCATGGATGTTCGGCTATAGGAAAAACCACCCCCTGTATTCCCACCGCTGTAAGAGAGAAAGGTCACATCATAGTAAAGCCCATCCTGGGGAAGGTAGAGTGATACCGTATCGCCAATTAACGACTGTGGCCCACCGCCATGCATGGCAACAAAATTGGTGTAGGTGGTTTGGTCTGCCGCTGCTGTAAGGGTATCAGACCATACGGTTCCTACAGGAGAACCATTGATATGGTTATAACCATCTTCCTCGATAATATTAAACAAGCTCTGGATATCTTTCCGTGTGATCCAGACGTTGCTCGTAATGCGATCCTGGTTTTCCGGAAGGGTCCAGTCCGCAGAATCGGGCTTGACAAACACCACTGTGTCAGCAGACACCATGCATGCACCAATAGTAAGACCAGCCCATAAGAGTCGTACCATATTGATTGCTGCTGTTTTCATAACATTAATCTTCATTTTAATAATACTGCTTTACGGGTCTGAATAAAATTCTCGCTTTTCATTTGCACAAAATATGTTCCACTGGGCAGATGGCCGGCACGCCAGACAATCTCATGTTCCCCGGAAGCACGGGGCCCATCAACAAGCGTTTCCACCATCCTGCCGGCTATGTCAATAACACGTAGAGATGCGTTGGCCTGTGTTTTAAGGCTAAAGCGAATAGTTGTGACTGGATTAAATGGGTTGGGGCGGTTCTGATGCAACGCAAACTCTAAAGGAACTGTCTCGTCATCAGTATGAAGTATGGCGTCCTGGACATCCACAACCAGCACTGCGGGACCGTTGCTTGAGACGGTGCTGTGCTCTCCGTCATAGGCAGCAACGTTCCATTGCAGCTCCGCTAATATAAGGTCCTGGGCCGCTATTAACTCTACCAGCTGGGTATAGGAAACCTGCAGCTGGGTTGCTGTTAATACAGTGTCAAAATGGAACAGCGAGGCGGCACCATTATTTTCCAGCGCTCGCAATTCTCCTGTGAAATGATAGTTTAGCAAATCTCCTTCCACATCTGTAGCGGCGTCCCAATACAAATCTAGATTGCCCGTTTCTGCATTATCTAAACCAATAAAATCAGTATCCAAAAGTGCCAGGTTAAATGGTTCTGGAGCATCATTCACAGGCAGGATGGTTACATCTGCTGTATCGCTCACTGCTTCCCGCTGTTCTGGATTATAAGCGGTAAAAACAACAAAAGTAGTGCCAAAAGTATTTTCCTGGCAGTGCAGGATTGCAGATGCCTCATCCAATGTAATGATCAGTAACTGATCATTACCTGTGAAAGCACCGTAGACCAGCTCTTGATCAATGTCCTGGAAAACCATATTCAAGTCCGCGATAACCGTGTCTGGTGTGTTTTCATCCAAGGCCAGGTCCATTACTGGGTTAATCACCGTTGGCAGATCATCTACACTTTGCACGTGGAGCATAAATTCAATACTGTTTGCCAGGTCACCATCGCTGGCTGTGACAAAAATTTCCGTATCACCAAACCAGTTAACCGCAGGAACAGCTTCCAGCTCTACCCCGGTTATCGTTACCGCAACTTCCGGTATTGCAGACTCCGCGCTCAGGGTAACCGCGTCCCCTTCTACATCAGCGACATCAATTGTAAAGTATAGAGTGTCATCTTCCAGAATATTCTGTTCCGGGATGCTGGTAATTACCGGAGCATCATTAACGCCTTGGATTGTAACCAGCACCGTATCAGAAACAGTGTAGTAGCCATCCGTTTCCCCCACAAAAATATCTATCGTGCCAAACCAGTTGGGCTGAGGGTCCAAAACCAAAGCATCCGCGCCCAGTATCTGGACCTGTACAGCGTTAGTATCATTGCTCAGAGCAAAAAACGATAAGTTGCTGTAGGGGTGGGTAAAATAATCATTTAATGTGATCACGGTTGTGTCTGGGCCGCTGTCTTCAACAGTGGCTATGTCCGGTATGTCCTGGGTTTGCACTGGTTGCATGGAAACCGACAAACCAAGAACCGAATAGGAGCCTGACCCGAACGAACCAGAGCCAACTTCAAAATCAAGCTGTGCATCTAGAGTCAGCATCGTGTTATAAATATCAACATAAACCTTGGCACTGATGGCGCTTCCTGCTGTAAAACCCGGTAGATAAGGGTTACTGCTTCCTTCCCAGGTTACTATATCTATGTTTTCATTTACTCCGGAAAAGACGCTTGTTCCTACACAAAGCGTATCATCAAAGATGCCTATTTCTGTTCCATCAATAGCTGGAACGCCGTTAACCAAAACAGATGACACAATAACGTGGTAGGGTAGCCCTGTGGGCTCCACTGACACAAATTGCGCTGTTGCTCCGCTCGATACAAAGGACACAATCAGAAAACAAAGATGTGGTTTGGGAATCTGTTTCATTTTCTCAATTTTATTAGCCGGTAACTCTTGGACGGGCCTACTTCAGCAGAACCATCTTTTTCGTTTTAGAAAAACCCGTGCTGTACATATGGATCAGGTAAACTCCCGCACTAATATTTTCACCTTTTTGGTTTGTGGCATGCCAGACAAGATTGTATTTCCCGGGAGCATGTCTCTTGCTATCAAGCAGTCGCACAACTTCCTGGCCCATAAGATTATAGACCACCATGGTCACGGGCGCATCTTCCGCCACATGATACCCAATGTTGGTTACCGGATTAAAAGGGTTTGGATAGTTCTGTTCCAGGGCAAACTGCTGCGGGATCAACCCCGGGGAGCCACGCAGAGATACTCGGGAGTATGAAGACCCATCAAATACACGCTGTGTTTCATCGGTGAAACTAGCGCTCACAACAACATCTTCTTTAAACCGGGTCTTATAAACCTGGAAGGACATGGTGTTTCCTGACTGGTATCCGGGCAGCTCCAGCTTTTCATCCCCCCGCCAAGCTGTTAAAATGTTGGTCGCCTTCGAGTCCCAGACTACTGCACCTACGCAAACGTCCCCATCGTACACCGCTACCTCATCTCCCGCTTCTAGGATGTGTCCATCTATAACCGCAGATTGCAGTACAATAGTATATGGCGCTCCGGTCCTGCGAAACGAAAAATGAACAGGTTGCGGCCTGGCAACAGCCAGCATACTTCTGGCGGCTGGGGTCTGATAGGGTGCGTATGTAAATGATATAGCTGTGTCCACAGTGGTAAATACTTGGTACCCCTTACCAGGGATCAGGTTGCCAATTGTTGCCCCAAAGGACGGGATCCAGGCTCCCCCAGCATCATCCTGAACAATCTCTATCAATGTGTCAATTGCCGCCATGGCATGTTCAGCGTCCATGGGTCCATCATAGAGAAAAGCGATAGAGTTAAACTGGTTTGGCGCCAGCGTGATGGGCCAGTCTGCTGGGTCAACAGACAGCCCGGCCACTGTAAGCGTCTGGGTGTCACCATCCGCAAATAAGTGATAGCCTTCAGTCATATCAATATCGCCAATGGTGTTTATCCCGTACTCAGGAATAAGGGCGGTGCCATCGTCTTCATAGACAATATGAAGGTTGCTAAGGCCTCCAAAAAGGGTCGAAGATGATGGGTTCTGGGGGTACAGGTAGTATGAGATCAGGTTAAACATGCCGCTCTGAATGGTAATCTCCTGGTTATAATAGATGGTCCCGGTTAGGCTAACTTCTGCAAAGCCGCCAGCGATAAAGGTAGCACTTCCTTTTTCTAAGGTTGCGGTCATAGCAGCGACACGGGACTCACCAAAGTCCCAGGCCTTCACGGTAATAGAGTCTCCATCAGAAAATCCCGGGTCATCCGGGGGGTTCGCTCCAATGGCCCGAACCAGGAAGGGCATTACCCCATTGTACATGCCGGCACCCACACAGGCGGCACCAGAGAAAAGAGCTATCTCATCTCCTGTTTCCAGATCATACCCATCGATACTGGCAGAAGTAATAGCATAATAGAATTCTTCCGTGGTGGTATCAACGGGGGTAAAGTTGGTTGCTGGAAGGGCAGACTGAGAGCCAACAATATTTAGTGTATAAATAGTATCCATCTTGTTCACTGGGTCATTCGTTCTTATTTCAAAAAACCTGGAATGGATACCATTATCAGAGTCGGAAAGGGTGTCAGAAAGGGTCTCAAACGCGCCTGGAACAACCGTGCCAGCACCCCCATCAATAAAAGCAGAATTGCCAAACAACGGTAAATGGGTCCTGGTATACGAAAATGTTGCATTACTTCCAGCAACTCCCCAACTATGCCATTCCACATCAAAATAAAAATCATCTTCTACCAGATGTAATGACATTATCGGTGTGCCACAATTCTGATAATTAAGGGCATAGCGCGCTCTGCCACAACCGGGCTGCTGAACAGCATCATACCAACTTACATAAGAGTTGGTATTTCCTGCTGTCTGCCCCCAAGCCCATTTTGTTCCCGCGGGGGCCTGCCTCCCGCTATTTCTATCATATTCGCTTTCTAATTTTGGGTTATAAATGCCTCTTTCAGTCCGTCGCGTAATTGCAACCTTTTCGGTTATAATATCCCAGTCGCTTGGATTGCTAACATCTGGATACTCGGGATGATTATAGGTCACCGTACCTAAATCTATCAACAGTTGTGCATCGTAAGTCAAATCTTTAGTGCCATTATTAGTAAGGGTATACTCAACTACACTACTGTCCCCTGCTTCTTGTTCTGCAATAAGGTAATTGGTTGAAAGCGACATCGATGGAATACCCGGTTTTTCCTTTAGTGTGCTGCTTTTGTTGCTTTCTGTAATAAGGTACTGGGCCGCTACTGCAAAATCATATGTCGTGTTATTCGTCAGGCCGGTGATCTCTATCGTCTGGTTGCTTGTAGCATAGGTAGGCTCGAATGTCCAATCATCCGTTCCTGAAACTCTATAGTAAGGATTATATCCGCTTAGACTATCAGTTGCCACAATGGTCCAGGATAAAGAAACCGAGCCGTCGCCTGTGCTGTCTGCCGTTAACATCTGGGGAGCATAGCCGTAATTGTAAAAATCGGCCCCAATATCTGCAATCGTCCCATCCAGATCAAGCGAATCTAGATCTCCTGCGTTAATGGCCGGAGATGTTGATGCGATCGCGGCAGAACTGTCCAGATCCACAAAAACCGGGTTTCCGGTGATATTAGAATAAATGTCTGACGGATCAGCGTTGTAGTTTACCGTTGCTGTTACGCCCGTCTGGTCCGAAAGCCCATCGCCAGTCATTTCTGTCGTGGCATTAATCAAGTTGAATTTCACAACATGGGTGGCGCTCTCGGCATTAATACCCGTAATAAAATTATGAATAATGTTTGAGTTCAATTCGGGGCTCGCACTTCCATATATATGAATCCCTGTGCCCATGGGAGAGCTTTCTTGTGAAGCAATTGTGTTCCCGTAAACACTAGAAACATTGCTACCATAAAAACGCATCCCATAACTTACATCCGTGTCCAAACCTCTTAAGGTGATCGAGTTCTTGTGCACGACCGTGTTACTACCACCGTATATCGAAAACCCTTGGGATCTGTTTAATGTAAAAACATTATTCTTTATAATACAGTTCGAACCACTTACTTGAACACCATGACCAAAATCATAAAACTTGTTGTTAATTACAACCAGGTTTGGCCCATCTGAAACCGCCCAATAGTCTCTGTTATAATTGGTCGGAGAATCCTCAGATAAATCCCAGAGGAAATGGTCATTGTCGGCACCATAAAACACATTATCTTCTACGTGTGCATAGTTACCCTGAAAAGCACTGCTGTTGTTTAGGGCATAGACTGTGTTCCGTTTTATTGTTGAAGGTTTATCGCTGTTAGCCCATGATTCTATTCCTCGGCCTTGCCCATCCGAAATACTATAGATGGTATTATCGAGGATGCGGCTATGGTTTGAATATACCAATCGGGCATAAGTGGTATTACCAACCACTGTTATAGTGTTTGAATCCACCAAGGCGCCTTCGCCGCTCAAACCATATATATTGTCGGATCCTAAAATATAAACATTGTTGTTTCTTATCGTACATTGATGCGCTATTTCTGTGCTTGTACCATGATAATAAATACCTTGATTATGGCTTTCATTTTTGTAATTGCCCTGTTTGTTTGTGTCTGCTATAGTGTTATTCATCACCGCAGTTCTATGTGCGTACCTAATCCTAATCCCATAATCATAGAATCCAAGAACTGTGTTGTTGTTTATTTCACAATCTTCACAGTCTTCTGCATATAATCCCCACTCTATATAATCGTCTTCAAAGGGATATTTTTCATTATTTGAAATTGTCGAGCCTTCACAACTGTAGCAATTCATCCCGAATTGGCTGGATTGTATGGTGTTTTCCTTAATCGAAGATCCATCGCATCCACTACAGTCGAACCCATAATAACCCTGAAAATCATTACCCACAAACTGTGATCCCTTTGAGTCTCTAAGATATAACCCATAATGGGTTGATAAATCCGTTTTATTATAGGATATGATTAACGAGTCATTTCCACTGGTATATTCGCTACCAGAACTGTAGTCTCGGCAGGTTATAGCGCGGGAATTTGTAAGCATATCCTCAAACGTACAGTGGGATATTTCCGTATGGTGATTATTGTTTTTTAGAAAAATCCCTTCTGTGGAATATTTA
>CAYNPP010000079.1:0-1313 GCA_964399095.1 uncultured bacterium
CGCGAGGGCGGCCGCACGGTCGGTGCAGGCGTCGTCACAAAAATTCTGGAGTAGGATCTTATGACCACCACAATGAATGAAAAGATCCGTATCCGGTTAAAGGCGTACGATCACAGAGTGCTGGATCAATCGGTGAAAGAGATTGTCGAGACCGTGAAGAGAACAGGCGGTAGGGTTGCTGGACCTATACCTTTGCCGACGAGAATCGAACGCTTTACGGTGAATCGCTCGCCGCATGTTGATAAGAAGTCTCGAGAACAGTTCGAGATAAGGACGCATAAGCGCCTATTAGACATTCTCGATCCAACGCAACAAACGATAGACGCACTGGGTAAGCTGGAATTGTCGGCGGGCGTGGATGTCGAGATAAAACTCCAATAGGGTAGGGAGCGGACCATGCAAGGGTTGATTGGAAAAAAAGTGGGCATGACGCAGATCTTTTCTGCGGATGGGGACCTAGTTCCGGTGACTGTCCTACTAACTGGTCCCTGCACCGTCGTTCAGAAGAAAACGGGTTCATGCGATGGCTACGACGCTATTCAGTTGGGATTTGGTAAGCAAAAGAGCCAACGGGTGTCTAAAGCCGTCTTAGGGCATAGTGCGAAATCCGGCGGCGGACCGTTCGCGGTGTTGCGTGAGTTTAGGACGAGCGAAGTAGGTGACTACGAATTGGGGAATGAAATTAAAGTCGACCAAGTGTTTGCGTCGGGAGAGCGTGTTCACGTTGTTGGGCGGACGAAAGGAAGAGGATACTCGGGCGTGATGAAGAGGCACGGCATGGGTGGGTTCCCAAAAAGCCATGGGACCCACGAGTACTTTCGTCACGGCGGGGCAATCGGGAACCGTTCATATCCCGGTAAGATCTTCAAGGGCAAGAGGATGGCCGGGCATTACGGGACTGACAGGATGAAGGCTTTGAACTTAGAGGTTGTGGATGTGCGGCCCGCCGACAACCTTCTATTTGTTAAAGGATCTGTCCCTGGGTCGAACGGACAGGTGGTGCTTGTTCAGAAGGCGGGAGAGGCCGAGTAAATGCCCAACCTCACTAACCCAGTGGATATTTTATCTACCGAGAGAGAAAAGGTCGGCGAAATGAATTTGTCGGCGTCCATCAGTGAGCAACCAGAAAGAGAGCATTTGCTTTTTGAAGTGGTTCGAATGCAGTTGGCCAAACGGCGGGCTGGAACGGCGGCAACCAAAACAAGGGCCTTTGTCCGGGGTGGTGGTCGTAAGCCGTGGAGACAGAAGGGAACGGGGCGAGCCCGCGCGGGAAGCAACCGTTCTCCCATCTGGGTAGGAGGGGCGACTGTGTT
>CAYNPP010000079.1:1323-7390 GCA_964399095.1 uncultured bacterium
GCACGCAAGACGGCCTTAAGGGCGGCGATTGCCCAAAAGTTACGACAAAATGAGGCCATGGTTATTGACGAAATTAGTTTTGACAGGCCTAAGACAAAAGAAATGGTGGATCTGTTTAAACGGTTGGAAATAGGATCAAGTGTGCTTCTCGTTCTCGGTGGGCCAGACGTAAACGTGCAAAAGTCGGCCCGTAACATACCGGGCACGAAAGTGCTGTTGGAGAGAGGGGTCAACGTGTATGACCTCCTCAAACACAAAAAGCTTTTAATTACTAGGGCCGCTTTGGAGCAGATCACCGAACGGCTCGGAGACAAATAATGGATACGTATTCTGTTCTGGTCTCTCCTTTGATCACAGAGAAAACAAACATGGCTGGAGAAGCTGGCAAGCAAGTTGGGTTTCGCGTTCATCCCCGAGCGACCAAGTTGACTATTAAGCAGGCGGTGGAGGAATTATTTGACGTCAAAGTCAAACAGGTGCGCACGGTCCAGTACCTCGGGAAACGTCGGCGTGTCGGGCGTTCTCAAGGACTGAAGGCGGCGTGGAAGAAGGCTTACGTGAAACTTGGTGAAGGCGACCGCATTGACTTTTTCGAAGGAGCATAACTAGTGGCTGTTCGACAGTACAAACCAACTTCAGCGGGAAGACGGTCCCAAAGTGTTTCCGGCTTTGAAGAAATCACGACGCGGAAGAGCAAGCCAGAACCGTCCTTGCTCGCTCCGCTTTCTAAGCATGGAGGGAGAAATAATCGTGGCCGCATGACGATTCTTCACCGCGGAGGCGGCCTCAAACGCCGTTATCGTATCGTAGATTTTCGGCGTGAAAAGGAAAACGTTGAGGCGAAGGTGGTCTCGATAGAGTACGACCCCAACCGGTCGGCCCGAATCGCACTTCTAAATTATATCGATGGGGAAAAGCGGTATATACTGGCGCCAAACGGTCTGGCAGTAGGAAATCTGGTGATGGCAAGTGAATCGGCAGATATTAGGCCTGGAAATTGCCTGCCTCTGCGTAGAATCCCAGTTGGAACAATAATCCATAATATTGAATTAAAAATTGGTAAGGGTGGACAAATTGTGAGGAGTGCTGGGGCGTCAGCTCAGCTAATGGCAAAAGAAGGAAAATATGCGACGGTTAAATTGCCTTCTGGAGAAATGCGGTTGGTGCACCAAAATTGTAAGGCGACGGTGGGTCAAGTAGGCAATCTTGATCACGAGAATATCAGATATGGGAAGGCTGGGCGGAGGAGGTGGCTCGGCCGTCGCCCGCGGGTTCGTGGAATAGCTATGAATCCGATCGATCATCCAATGGGTGGAGGTGAGGGGCGGAGTAAGGGCAACCATCCGATGAGCCCATGGGGTGTGCTTGCTAAAGGGTATAAAACTCGCCGGAACTCGAAGACTGACAAGTACATAGTCCAAAAGAGAAAGAAGTAATATGCCCCGTTCTGTGAAAAAAGGCCCTTTCATTGATGTTCATCTGCAAAACAAAGTAGATGTAGCAATTCAAAACGGCGACAAAAAAGTGATCAAGACATGGTCGCGACGGTCGACAATTAGTCCGGAAATGATTGGCCTCACTTTCGCCGTACACAACGGACGCAAGTTTATTCCCGTGTATGTTACGGAAAATATGGTGGGCCACAAGCTAGGTGAGTTCTCTCCTACGCGGACCTTTTATGGTCATGCTGGTGATCGGCGGGGCGACGTGAAAAGGAAATAGGACGAGAGGTCTTTATGGAAGTACGTTCGATCACGCGGGATGTGCGAATGGCGCCACGGAAAGCCCGTCTAGTCGCGGATCTCATCAGAGGTAAGCAGGTGGAAGAGGCACTGTTGGTTTTACGATTTTGCCAAAAAAAGGCCGCCCGTGTTTTTACTAAAACATTGCAATCGGCGATAGCTAATGCAACCGATACGCAAAATGTAGATCCAGACGCACTGAACGTAAAGCTCGCTACGGTAAATGGAGGTTCAACTTTTAAGCGGTTCATGCCACGAGCGCACGGTAGGGCTACACCTATACGGAAGCGAACCAGCCATTTTACGGTAGTAGTAGAAGAGCTTTAGCAGAAGGAAATAACATATGGGCCAAAAGGTACATCCTATAGGGTTTCGTGTTGGCATTCTTGAGGGCTGGGAGTCTAAATGGTTTGCGGAGAAAGAATACGCAACGTTGCTTCACGATGATATACGGATCAGGCAGTTCATAAAAAAGCGGCTTTATCACGCGGGTATTTCGAAGATAGAAGTAGAGAGGGCGGCCAACAAAGCCAAGGTGAATATCTACACCGCTCGTCCTGGTATTGTTATAGGGAAGAAAGGTGTAGAAATAGAGAAGCTAAAGGCGGATCTTGCACGACAGACGGATCGGGAGGTCTATCTCAATATCCACGAAGTACGGAGACCCGATCTGGATGCTCAGTTGGTATCTGAAAATGTGGCGCTGCAATTGGAGCGTAGAGTGGCATTCAGGCGTGCTATGAAAGAGAGCGTGGCTCGGGCGACACGGATGGGCGCGCAAGGGGTTAAAGTACGTTGTTCGGGCCGGCTGGGCGGAGCAGAGATTGCTCGAACAGAGTGGTACCGTGAAGGACGTGTCCCGCTCCACACGCTGAGAGCTGATATTAGTTATGGTGTGGCGGAGAGCCGCACGACCTATGGCGTCATCGGAGTCAAGGTTTGGATATTTCGAGGCGAGGTTTTGACGAAAGAGGAAGAACAGCAAAGATCGAGCGTTAACACGTAAGGAACGGCGAATATATGCTATCTCCAAGGAAAACAAAATTTCGCAAACAAATGCGTGGAAAAATGTACGGGAATGCTCAGCGGGGTGCGAGCTTATCCTTCGGAGACTTTGGGTTGCAGACGCTGGAGCGCGCTTGGCTTACGGCGCGACAGATCGAAGCCGCAAGAATAGCATTGACGCGCCATGTAAAGCGGGGTGGTCGTATCTGGATCCGTGTCTTCCCCGACAAACCGGTGACAAAAAAGCCTACGGAAACACGAATGGGAAAAGGAAAGGCCGCGCCGGAATTCTGGGCCGCGCCGATAAAACCTGGGCGGATGCTTTTCGAAATCGAAGGCGTACCTAGAGAAACGGCTCGAGAAGCACTTAGGCTTGCGGCTAACAAGTTGCCCGTTAGCACACAGATTCGGGAGCGTCCGGGGGTAACGTATGCGAGCGAGTGAATTTAGGGATAAGGCTGGAGACGAAATTCGAGAAAAGGAAAAGGAGCTAAAGGAAGAATTGTTTAGACTCCGTCTGAGGAAGGGCACCGGCCAATTGGAAGATCCGATGCGAGTGAGAAAGGTCCGCCGCGATATCGCGCGAATCAAGACGGTACGACACGAGGAGTCTGGGAGCGAGGGTTAGTCAATAATGGAATCAGGTGTGACAGACAACGGGAAAATCAGACAGGGAGTCGTGGTCAGTGACAAGATGGACAAGACTGTAACTGTTCGTGTCGAGAGATTAGTACGGCACCCACGATATAAAAAGTTTGTCCGACAACGAAAAAATTACAAGGCGCACGATCCCAACAACCAGTGTGGAGTCGGAGATCTCGTGTCCATATCCGAAACTCGGCCACTCAGCAAAGATAAACGCTGGCGTGTACGCCGGATCTTGAAATCAGTGAAGTAGAATACAGCGGGCGGAAGGGAAAGTAGAAATGATCCAAGTGGAATCAGTCCTTGATGTGGCGGACAATTCTGGCGCGAGAAAAGTCCGGTGCGTACGAGTCCTAGGTGGGACTCGGAGAAGGTATGCTTCGGTTGGGGACGAGATTGTAGTTTCAATCCGTGAAGCGATCCCGAATTCCAAGGTCAAGAAAGGCGATGTTATGAGGGCCGTGGTGGTTAGGACCGCAAAGGAGCTCGGCCGGCCTGATGGCTCATATATCAGATTCGATACAAACTCAGCTGTGCTGCTCGATAACCAAAAGGAGCCTCTCGGCACTAGAATATTTGGACCCGTTGCTCGTGAGCTACGGGCTAAACAGTTCATGAAGATTATATCTCTGGCTCCAGAAGTATTGTAGGACGAATATGGCTGCACGGATACGAAAGAACGATTCTGTAATGATTATGGCCGGTAAGGACCGTGGGAAGGTCGGGAAAGTTATCCGAGTTCACCCTTCCGAGGGACGTGCGGTAGTTGAGAGACTGAACATGGTGAAGCGCCACGTCAAACCGCGTAACCCTCAGGATTCTGGGGGAATACTGGAGAAGGAGGCGTCCATACATCTTTCGAATCTAATGTTTGTAGATCCGCAAGATGGGCGACCGACCCGTGTTGGCTTCAAGGTTGTTGACGGGCGTAAGTCTCGAATTAGCCGCCGAACAGGGAATGTACTGGACTAGCAAAATGGCTCGTATAAGAGAAATTTACTTAGATAAGGTAATGTCCGCGTTAAAGGAAGAACTCGGGTTTGCCAATGTAATGCAAGTGCCTAGGTTGTCGAAGATAGTAGTGAACATGGGACTTGGTGAAGGCGCTACAAATTCTAAACTACTTGAAAACGCGGCGGCGGAGATTGCGTTGATCGTTGGGCAGAAGCCCATAGTGACGGTCGCGCACAAGTCCATCGCGAATTTTAAGTTACGAGAAGGCATGACTATCGGGTGCGCCGCGACACTCAGAGGTCAACGTATGTACGAATTCTACGATCGACTGGTCAATGTTGCGTTGCCGCGGGTGCGGGATTTTCGTGGGATTTCGGACCGGTCTTTCGACGGACGGGGAAACTACTCGTTAGGGATCCGGGAGCATACTATATTCCCGGAAATCGACTTGGATAAGGTAGAGCAAATTAAAGGATTTACTGTTTCAATTGTGACCACGGCAAAAAATGATTCAGAAGGGCGGGCCTTACTGAAGGCACTCGGCATGCCCTTTAGGAGCTAGAGATAATGGCTAGAACCTGTTTGAGAGTAAAGGCGAGAAGAAAACCAAAATTTCGCGTTCGAGAATACAATCGTTGCCAGTTGTGCGGCCGCTCGCGGGGCTTTTATCGCCGGTTTAGGATGTGTCGAATATGTTTGCGGACCTATGCCTTGAAGGGGCAGATTCCAGGCATGACAAAGGCCAGCTGGTAGGGAAGGGAATTATGCAAACTGATCCGATCGCAGATCTGCTTACCTCGATACGTAATGCGTTGCGCGCCAGAAAAGGGACCGTTTATGTACCACGATCGCGGCTAAAAGAAGCAATTGTGCAAAAATTGATTGAAGAGGGTTTTATAGGTTCGTTTCGCGTTGAAGAGCGGTCGGGATTCCCACACCTTAAGATAGAGCTCAAGTACGATGAGTCAGGGGACCCTGCGCTTCATGGGTTGCAACGCGTGAGCAAGCCTAGTCTGAGGATGCACGTTGGCGCAGAAGCAATACCGACCGTCAGAAATGGACTCGGGATAAGCATATTGTCGACCTCCCGTGGCGTGATAGTTGACCGCGAGGCTCGCAAAATGCGGGTAGGCGGGGAAGTGTTGTGTAGCGCCTGGTAGCTAATCAAGAAAGCGAGTGAGATCATGCCTGGATTTGGGCACAAGCCGCTTCCTGTACCTAAGCAAGTGAAAGTCTCGCTTGAGGGCGAGAGAATTAAGGCACAGGGGCCCAAGGGTGAGTTGTTTGTTAATGTCGACGGCGCCCTGTCTATTAAGATAGATGAGAATATCGTTTCGCTAGCAAGAATCGACGATTCTCAGCGGTCTAAGGCCATGCAGGGCTTGACCCGGAAATTGATAGAAAATGCTGTGACGGGAGTATCCGAAGGATTCACTAAAGTCCTACAAATTAATGGCGTAGGGTATAGGGCAGATTCGGTTAAAGGCATTTTACAACTGAGTTTGGGTTTTTCTCACCCTATCTTCTTTCAGCTTCCAGACGGGGTTACGGCTGCGGTGGAAAGGCAGACGCAAATTACTGTTGAAGGGATTGACAAACAGCTGGTAGGCGAGGTTGCCGCATCAATCCGTAGGCTACGACCGCCCGAACCGTATAAAGGGAAAGGGATAAAATATATTGATGAGCATATACGCAAGAAGGCTGGCAAGACGGCAGTCGCG
>CAYNPP010000080.1:0-1292 GCA_964399095.1 uncultured bacterium
TACTGAATTATTTATTTCTATAAAATTGATTTGAAATTACCATTTCGAGAATAATGAAAATAATTACCATATAAAGACAAAACTTCCAAAGCTCAGTGCCAAGCCTTGCTGTTTTTAGTATTTGCTCATTATCTTTATTGTTTTGTAGAACCACTACATTGGTGAATATTGAATCTAGTTCATGCTCAGATATTTTTCGATGGTCAAGTTCATTGTCAGATGGGTTAACTGACACATATTTCTGCCAATCATCAGATGAAATCACATGTCTCCCCGGACGATTGTATACAAATTCAGCATTAGAGCCATAGTTATGTATATAGGGCCTTGAATTTGGTGCGTATATCGTATAGTACTCACCTTTATTCAAATAGGAGTCTCCGATGACACTCCTATTATAAATATTATTTGAGCTTAGATTAGTAATATAGTTGATAAACTTTATGAATGGCGCCCTAAGTGGAAAGTCTGTCCATTCAACACTTGGCATAAAACCAATTAGATTTAGTTCACCATTTGAAACAGATATTTTATTCCATATTGATCTACTGTTTATTTGCATTATAGAGTTATCTTCAAGGGGGAAAGCAAAATATTTATAAATTGAAAAAATCCCATAATTATCATCTGAGCCAATCGCATCCTTTATTTTTGAAGAGAGAATACTGGAATTATCTATCTGAGCTGACGCATTAAATGTATTTTCTTTGTACGAAATTGATCCTGGATTGATTGTATAATAATCAAATAAAGTTTCTTCAATGTTATTTATATCATCATTGTTATCCGGAAAAATATAAATATGGCCACCATTTTCAAGCTGTTGATTTATATAATCAAATAGATTATTATTAGAAATATATGTATATCCAAAGACCATTATCACATCGCTGTCAGTGATAATATTATAATTAGAAAGAGCTTCTGAAGAATTAAATAAGTTTATATTATTAATTTGACTATTAATCGCATTTAATGATGTCTCTATGTATTTATAATTAACCATATTATTAGAAAGTAATAACACCTTAATATCTTCTGGATAATTAATATCAAAATAATAGAAATTATCTGACATGATTTTGTCGTATATAATCTCAGCGTGGCATTTGTGATTCCCGGGGCTATCTATAACAGTTTTGAATAAGATAGTGTTTTGCTCGCCGGGATTCAGGTCGATTTCTTTTTGACCGACATTTATGTCGTCAATACTTAAAACCAGCAATGCATTCTTCACACTATTAGCTCCATTGTTTTGAACGTCAACTTCAATTTTTATTTCCTCGTTGATT
>CAYNPP010000080.1:1302-7258 GCA_964399095.1 uncultured bacterium
CACTAAGTCATTTAAAATTGATACTCCCTTTAAAGATAGATTATCATAGCTTTCAGATACATCATGAACAAATAACATCCATTCATCCAATGATTGATTAATATCGGTGAACGGATATTTTTGCATATCAGTAAGCACATGTAATTCTTTGTTGTATGAATAATCATTATGAAGAGAAATAATAAAAGATGATAAGTCTATTTCTCCAAAAGTAATTTTTGAAGAGAGTTTGGTTATATCAATATCACTTGTCAATCAATCAAATAGCAGTTTATTATTAGACTATGTAAAAATTTTAAGTCTAGTATTTGTTGGTAACGAATGGGCTATTTTGTTTATCTGAGGTCCAAAAATATCATAAAGTTTCATTTCGGTATCTTCTCTAAGCATAGAAAATGAATCATCAAGTGCAATAACACAATAAATCTGATTACTGCTATTTATTAGAGAAGTGTAATTTTTATTACTGATAACAGGCTTAGAAATCATAAGGATTATAAATAAGATTATTAGAGTTCTAATGATGAGTAATACAATCTCTACAATCTTGATCTTTCTTATAGAATCTACTTCAATTTCATTTAAAAATTTGATTGAGCTAAATTCAACAACCTTAAACTTCTTATTAAAAAATAAATGAATTAAAATTGGAAGTGAAGCCAATGGAATCAACCATAGATATATTGAAGATAAAAAACTCATTATATCATAAATGGACGTAGAATATTATATAAAGAAAGATAAATAATAGCAAACGATATGGGAACAGCAATATTGTCATCAATGCCTATATGTCTAGAAGCTTCAATAGCAGTAACTACAAGTATACTTAAAATTGCTACTAATATATTTAAATCAGATGCAAATAAAATAATAAGTAGTGAACATATAAAAAAAGCAATAGAGCCCTCCAGGGATTTATTAAGAAAATCTATTACTCCATATTTTTTCCCAATAACAGCCGCCATTGAGTCAGAGATAGACATTATTAAAAGTCCAGTAATGGCTATTTCCTTATTAAAAAAAAAGATAGTTATCACACACGCAAAGAGCGCGCACGTTGCTCCTGTAAAAGTTTTATTTTCTTCATCTCTTGTCAACCATCCAAAGTAATTCTTATAAATTTTTTTATATTTAATATTATACCTTCTATAAAAATCAACATATGCAAATACAATTGTTGATGGGATAAGTATTATAAGAACATCGAATCTAGAGCTAAAGAAATAGAAAATGGGGATTATCGCCGTTGATATATGAATTAACTTTCTTATAATTTCATTGTTCAGCGTCAGCAATCTACAAGCCCATTAATTTATCAAAACGTTCTTTGATATTATCTGCTTTATATAAGCCAGAACCAACAATTGTAACATCGACTCCGGTTGAATATACTTTATCTATAGTAGCAAGGTTGACTCCACCATCTACACCAACGATAAAATCATGCTTTTCAGATAGCTCTGACAACTTAGTCATTTTATTAAGTGTCCCTTCAATGAAACCCTGGCCACCAAAACCAGGCTCAACTGACATTATTAGGACATAGTCCAAATATTCTAAATACTTGAGAATTTCAGATACACTTGTCCCAGGGTTAATGGCTATACCTGACTTAATATTTCTATCTTTTATAGTTTTCAGGTCTCTTTCAATATCACTGCTTGCCTCATAATGAAATATCAACGTATCTGAACCAGCTTCAATAAAATCAATTAAATATTTTTCTGGATTCTTAATCATCAAATGAGTTTCAAGGTGAGCATCTGTTAATTTTCTTATTGCCTTGACGATGAATGGACCAAACGTAAAATTCGGGACAAAATGTCCGTCCATTACATCAAGATGCAATCTCTTTGCTCCGGCGTCCACAACAACATCTATTTGCTCCTTTAGTTTTGAAAAGTCTGCTGATAGTAATGATGGTGATATAATTCTATTCTTCATTTATGTCCTTTGAAACAATCAAATTTATCTTAACCGGTATTGGGACCTCAAGTCCCGGAGGATAGCTCTGATCTATTATTGTGTTATTAAGAAACTCTGGCTTATATATATATTCAATTTCTCCAATGCGAAGACCCTCTATTCGAATCTTCTCTTTTGCTAATTTAAGCGAAAAATTTATTAAATCAGGAATTATAAAATAATCTGGAGCTGTACCCTTGCTAACTCCAAGAGTTATATATGAACCCGATTTGACAATTGAACCTGAGCTTGGAACTTGAAATGCGACATGATCATTCTTTACTTCAGGATTAAATTCATACATGACTGTATCGATATTTAATGATAGGTCAGATAACTTTATTTTTGCGTTTCTTAAAGAAATATTTAAAAAATCTGGTATGCTTATATTTTTTTTATGACCAGCAATTGATATGGTCACAAGTCGCCCTTTTTTAACTTTTGTGTGTGCCCTTGGAAACATTTTAGTAACTGTCCCTGGTTTATTATTTTTATCATATGGAATATTAACTACTTTTACGTCAAATTTAAGTTCTTCTAATGTTGATAGTGCATTATGCTGAAATTTTCCCGTTAAGTCTGGTAAAAAAATATTTTCATTGCTTCCAACATACCAAGGTAAAATAAAATAGCTTAGGAGGAATAATCCTAGTATTAGCTGTGTAAAAAATGCGATACAGTATTTTAGAAATTTATTCATTCAATCTTTGTTAGTTTAGCCGCAAAAGCTCCATCTAAATTATAGAATCCTGGATTAACATCTATGCAATTATTATTAACAATTCTATAATCAACATGATTTGCAGCATTATCTAATATGTAATTACTGTTATTATTTAAAAACTTATCAATTACATCAAAATTTTCTTCCTTTTCTATTGAACATGTGCTGTATATAATGTTACCTCCTTCTTTAAGATATTTTTTTGCATTATCTAATATTCGTGACTGAATAATGCTTAGCTGCTTAATCAGGGATAAACTTTTATTCCATTTGGCATCAGGGCGTCTTTGAATAGATCCTGTACCGCTGCATGGTACGTCAAGCAGTATAGTATCTGCCATTGGTAGAGCATCTTTTGTCATATCTAGTTCCATCGTAGTTATATTTGTAATATTTAATCTATTTATAGTATCCTGAATTGATTTTATCCGATTAGCATTTGAGTCAATCGAATATATTATTGAGTCAGGAAACTCTTTTGCTATATGACTACCTTTGCCTCCAGGTGCTGAGCACCCATCAATTATAAGTTTAGTATTTTTTTTATCTATTAGATTAACGACAAATCCATTAACTGGATTTTGAACAGATACTTTACCGGAAGTAAATATGTCAGAATCAATAATATCTTTTGGATTAACAGCTGTAAAATAATTCTTATTAAGTTCATTAATCTTGATATCTTCCCCAATATCAGCAAGGTAGGATTTTATTTTATTAATTTCTTTGATATTGTTAATTCTGAACCATATAAGTGGAACTGAGTTGTTGTATCTACAAATATCAATTGTATTTTTATATCCATAGCGGTTAATCCATTTATCTATAATCCATTGAGGGTGACTGAGTAAATTATATGTTTTCTTATCCTTCTTCTTAACTTCGTAATGAGAAAAAACTAAAATATATTTGCGTAGTAGTGCATTTACAAGTTTATCATAACCCCCCATTGAATATTTCGCTATTTCAACGCAAGAAGAAACTGCTGCATGATTTGGTGTTCTACTATGCTCCTCAATTAGATAGCAACCAATTCTGATAATGTTTTTAATTTTTACTTTAATTTTTTTGTAATCACCTTTGTAATGCTCAGCTACAATGTAGTCATATCTTTTTTTGAGAGAGCGAACACCTAAAACAAAAGAAAATATTACAGATTTATTAAATGAATCAGGTATTGATGACAGTTCTTTTGATAAAAATTCTCTTGTATATATTTCACTGTCGTTAGACAGTTTAGCTAGTATCTCAAGTGCTTTGTAACGATTCTTATCAATCAAATCTTTTACTTTCCTTAGGGCTAGAAATATAGCCATTATAAAACTCTGGAGCTGTCATTTCAGATTTTCCTTCAACTTTCAGAGATTGTATCTCAAGTGGGTTATCTATAGTGCCAATAAACATCTTGCCGTCTTTATATACTATATGCCCAGGGTTTATGTTCGAATGTTTATCTTGAGAATATTTTGATTTTAATATTTTAACTCTATTTCCTTCAAAAAATGTATAGGACCCAGGAAAAGGGGCGAAAGCTCTAATTTGGTTATGAATATAAAATGACGGTTTGTTCCATGAAATACAAAGCTCTTCTTTTCTAATTTTTTTAGCATATGTTGGATCACCAGATTGCTCTATAAGTTTTTTTCTTAAATACAAATTTTCTAGTGACTCCAAAATTATATCAGCACCTAATGATGATAATTTGTCATGTAATGTCATAAAATTATCATTAATGCTAATTGAACTAGATTTTTGGGATATTATTTTACCTTTATCTATACCGCTATTTATTATAAAAGTTGAAACACCTGTTTTATTATCTCCACTTAAAAGAGCCCTTTGAATAGGAGCAGCTCCTCTATATTTTGGTAGCAAAGATGCGTGCAAATTCATAGCGCCATATATTGGGATAGAGTATAGTTCTTTAGGTATAACTTTATATGCAATAACGATAAATATATCAGCGTTAATAGATTTTAGTTTCTGCAAGAAGCTAATATCATGAAGGTTGTCAGTTTCAATTACCGATACATCATTCTTTAGAGCCCATTTTTTAATTGGAGTAGATTTTGACTTTCCTCTACTCGATTTGATTTGATCTTCATTTGTTACAATATGGGTAAGATTATGGTCTGATAGGGATAATTTATCTAATGTAGGTAAACCAAAATCAGCATTACCAAAGTAAACAATATTCATTAACTTTTTTTCTCTACTAGAGAAGTAATAGCACTCCTTATCAGCTTTAACTTAACCCCATTACCATTATCGATTATAACATAGTTATCATTCTTTCCTTGAAATTCAATAATTTTTCCAACGAGTCCGCCATTAGTGACAATGCTATCATTCTTCTTTAGATTTTTGATCATATTCTCTTTTGCTTTCTGTTCATTTAGTTGAGGCCTTATAAGGATAAAGTACAGTATCCCAAACATAAGAATAAACATTGGCAATACACCTAATGATTGTAAAAAACTTTCCATAATTTCCTTTATTGATTATTATATATAGATTAACAAAATTTAATGTAATTTAGTTAATTACAATATTATCTTAATAGAATAATTTATAATGATTAGAATAGGTGATATATCAATAGAGCAGTCTGCGCTCCTAGCTCCAATGGCTGGTGTTACAGATCTTCCATTTAGATTAATTTGTCGAGAAATGGGAGCATCTATTGTATACACAGAATTTGTTTCATCAAATGGAATAATTAGAGAAAACAAAAAAACTCTTGATATGATTATCTTCATATCAGAAGAAAGGCCTTTTGGTGTGCAAATTTTTGGTGAAGATGCGAACACTGTTGGTAAATCTGCTAAAATGGTTAATGAGATGTTCAAACCTGATATTATTGACATTAATTACGGTTGCCCTGTTCCAAAAGTTACCAAATCAGGAGCAGGCTCAGGCGCTATGAAAGATTTATGTGTTATGGATGATATTACATCCGCCGTTATAGAATCTGTTCAAGATACTCCCGTTACAGTTAAAATGAGAGCTGGATGGGATCAAGATAATATTGTTTCAACTGAAGCAGGGGCTAGACTTGAAAAAATCGGAGTAAAAGCAATCACACTACATCCACGGACTACCTCTCAAAGATTTACAGGAAAAGCTAACTGGGAATTGATTAAAGATTTAAAAAAATCTGTTAATATTCCAGTTATAGGAAATGGCGATATCCATTCTATTGATGATTATAAAAAAATGATTGATTTAACAGGGTGCGATGCTGTCATGATCGCTAGAGGAGCT
>CAYNPP010000081.1:0-7250 GCA_964399095.1 uncultured bacterium
AAGGTAGTTATCTTCTTTAAAAAATTTATTTATTATTATTCTAGTATCATTTGATAAAGAAACTAAAGATTCAATCAACGCCCCTAGGGTTGGAGTGCAATCCTGAAAATCAACATCGCATTGGCTAAAGGATTTAGTTGATGGGTATATAGATTCATTATTTTTTTCATCTAAACTAGCTAAGAAGGTTGCAAAAAAATCATTTATATCAGAAGCAACTTTGTCAATCTTATCATTCAGAATAGTCATTGCATTCTGAATAGCATCATTGATTATATTTTTAGGAAATTTTTGAGCTATTTTAATTTTTGCGGATAAATCCTTTAGATATTCATTAAAGTATGATTTATCAATGGAGCTAGTTAATAAATCTTTTGATGATGCAAATAAATTATGAGATTCATCTATTACAAAATAATGTTCTTTAGGAAGCAGGCCACCACCTTCTATAGAGTCACTAATAAGCAACGCATGATTAACAACAACAATATCACAATCTTTAACCTTTGAAACTAAAAAAGAATATTTACATGTCTCATCTTTAGAGCAATTTTTTCTACAAAACAATGCTTCACTCTTTACTAGGTTCCACAATCTTATGTTCCTTTTACGGTTGAAGCTGTTACACTCTTCTATATCTCCTGATTTGCTGTGACTTGCCCATAAAACTAAAATAGCAAGATCATGGAGTTCAGAGTCACTTAAGGAACCTATCTCAATGCTATTTTTTACCAACCTATCTAAACGATTTCTACATATATAATTATTTCTGCCTTTTATTACTACTGCCCTACAATCAAAATTTAGAAAATTTATTATACTCTTTATATCTTTGTGGAAAAGTTGGTCTTGTAGGTTCTTTGTGTATGTTGAAACTACAATAGGAAGATTATTCTCTAAGCTAGATATTAAAAAAGGAATTAGATACGCAAATGTTTTTCCAAGCCCTGTTTCCGCTTCTATGATTGATATTTCATTATTTTTTATTGTACTATTGATTGCTTGAGCCATTTTGTACTGAGATTCTCTAAAATCAAATTTGCTATTGTCTCTATACAGCTGGCCGCCTTTCATCATAATTTTCTCTAAAGATAATGCAGTTAATTTTTCATTGGATTTATTATGGAAAAATGAAGATTTATAGTCATAAATAGAGTTAATTTTTGCACTATAATTACTTCTGTCTGCAGATAATATAATATGATGGTTTGGAAGGCTTCTTTGAGAGCCATTGTATATTAGATTTAATTGCTTTCTTAATTTCTTAGGCATCTCAGCATAATCTTGAATTAATTGAATTAATACTTTTCCTGAATTTATTGCATCGTTAGTTGCTCGGTGTGCTCCTTCAGTTGAAAAACCATAGTAATCTGATATTGATTCAAGGCTAAAGTTAGAATTGGAACAAAGAATTAATTTTGAAAGAAGATATGTGTCATTCACAACATTACTAGCATAGAGATTGTATCTTCCATCTGAATGTATACTAATAAAATTAATATCAAAATCTACATTGTGTCCAACGATAGGGCTATCACCAATAAATATTATAAAATCATCAATGACATCACTGAATTGAGGCTTTCCTTGAACCATTTGATTCGTTATTCCTGTTAAATCTTCTATGAATGGAGAAATTAGTTTACCTGGATCAATTAAATAGCTAAATGTTTCTTTCTCAATGCCATCTATAAATTTAACAGCAGAGATTTCAATAATTGATTCAGTTGTTGGATCTAAGCCAGTTGTTTCAAGGTCTATCGCTACAAATTCTTCAAGATGAAAGGAATCGAGTAAAGTGATTTCTTCCAAACTAAAAGCCTGCAAACATTCTCATAACATCAACAATCAATGAAGGTTTTTTTATAATAGCCGCAGTAAAAACTTTGGCCAGTGACATTTTCTCAGGGGGAATGTTGTTAACTCTTGCTGCTATGGAATTCAATTCTTCATCGCTTAATTTCTGAATTGTTTCCTTCACTGCATATATTTTATTGTGCCTATTTGTAAAATCTTTATTACATAGTTTAAGATATCTATTTAAAAATTTTAAGCTTGTATCATTATTTTTTATGGATTCAGATGCCACTTGCCCTGCAAACATTCCAGATTTCATTGCAGCTGCAATCCCTCCACCTGTCATTGGATTTACGAAATGAGCTGCATCTCCTACCAGCATCAATCCATCTGAGATAGGTTCCTTAAGCGGTTTTGCGCATGGTACTCCCCCACACATTGTAGTGTGAATTGTAGCTGATGGATATTTTTCTTCAATAAATTCATCTATATAGCGCTTTGCAGACTTTTCCTTACTGTATTTACCACTCACGCCAATACCAATATTTGCAAAGCCATCACCTTTAGGAAATACCCATAGATAACCACCAGGCGCGACAGAATGTCCAAGATACATATCCATTCTATTAACATCTAAATCTATATTCCCTACAGAATACTGGACACATGATTCCATGTCTTTCATTTTTACCATTGTATTTATGCCAGCCCATTTACCCACCCTAGAATCAATTCCATCGGCTCCTATAACGATTCTTGATGTCAACTCCTTAGGTTTACCAAGATGCTCAACATAAATTTTATAACCATTATCTATTTTTTTTACAAAATTTACATAGCATTTTGTATATACTTCTGCTCCTTCTGAAGCTGCCATAAGAGATAAATCATAATCAAAAACACGCCTATTTAAAACATACCCTTGCTCTTTGTTAAAAGGGACATCAACTTTTATCCCTGCTGGAGAAATCAATCTACATCTTTTAATTCTGGCTGATATCCAGGATTCCTTAGGCTCAAAAAATTGTTTTACTGCTTGCTCTCCCAATGCCTCACCACACCTAACAGGGTAGCCAATGTCTCTTGTTTTTTCTAGCATGCATCCCTTCATTCCAATCTTTGCTGCATGTAATGCTGACATGCTACCTCCTGGTCCTCCACCTACTACAATAACATCGTAACTATTTTTCATCTTGAGCTAAGACCTCAATTGGGCATATGTAAACACAGAGATCACAGTCTATGCAAGTTTCGTCATTGATAATAATACTTGATTCCCTAACATCAATGCAATTTGGAGGACATACGGATACGCACGCTCCACAGAAATCACACATATTTTCTTTAATACTAATCATTTTCTACCAACAAAGTGGGATAATGGAGATTAAATCTATGCCAATAATAATACTTTGAAAGATAATAAAAAGCTACAATCGGGAAAAATAGTAAAGGGTAAACTGTGAACAAATAAAAATGAAGAAGAAAAATAGGATATCTAATTGCTCTTATAATATCCTTATTTTTTCCTCTAAAGAAGGCAAATAAGAAAAATGGTAGAGCAGAAAGAGATGAAATAGAAGATAGTGGCTCATTTATATACATCCCAAGCAAGAAAGACAATAGACAGAATAAAGTTGATAAGGATACAGTAGTTTTTACACCATAAATAACTGTAAAGGTGTTCTTTGAGCTATCTTTATCTCCATTTTCATCAGGCACATTAGCTAGCAATACAATCGATGAATAAGCAAGCATGAAAGGTAGGCAATATATAAATGATTGTAATAATAAGGTGCTGATTGACATAGTCTCTCTGTTAAATAGCATTCCAGTTAGAATTAATAAATAGCCACATAATATATTAGCAATTAAACCATGCCAGGGTTTAGATTTCCAATTATAATTTTTATGATTATATAGTTTTCCCCACACCAAAAAAATTATTCCAATGGGAAACAAGATCAGGTAATCTATTAATAATATTATCACAAAGCCTGATGAACTTATTATTTTGCTTACTTTTAGTGCATTCTCTGAAGAAATAGTTCCATCTAAAAGAAAAATTTTATTATTAATTTTATCTGAATTAATATCAGAAAGCTGGTTAATAATAAAGGTGGAACCACAGACCAATGAAATTCCAAAGAAAATAATTAATGTTTGTGGGCTATAGCTAACGATATTCATCTCAATACTTTTACTCAGTATAGAAGAGATGTACATACCTATACAAATCATAATCCATACGCTAAAAAATAAAGTCGGTCTAAGTAGCATCAAATAATCCAATCTAGGGACAATTTTTTTATGAATAGGGTTATTTTTTAAAAAATTCTTTATCATTCTATAAGTCTGATTTAATTCTTGTCTTTGACAAATTACATATATAATTATCATCCACCCCATCAGTAACATATTCACCACTAAAACAGGAGGTATCAAAATTTGTTATATCCGGATTTCCTTCTCTGACTGCTGAAATTAAATCTTCAAGATTTTGATAAATCAACTTATCAGATCCAATCTCCTTTCCTATCTCATCAACTGAGCGATCATGGGCAACTAACTCTTCTACAAAAGGCATATCTATACCATAAACATTTGGATATTTTATAGGTGGGGCGGCGCTTGCAAAATAAACTTTTTTTGCACCTGCCTTTCTGGCCATCTCTATAATTTGTTTGCTTGTGTTTCCCCTTACAATTGAGTCATCAATTAGAAGAACATTTTTATTATAAAATTCAATTTCAATAGTATTTAATTTTTGACGTACAGATTTTTTCCTAATCTTTTGTCCAGGCATAATAAAAGTTCTACCAATATATCTATTCTTAACAAAACCTTCTTTTAATTCTATGCCAAGTTCAACACTAATTGGGACCGAACTTGTTTTACTTGTATCTGGTATTGGTATAACTACATCAATTTCATTTCTCTCTTCTTCTGAAAGCTCACTTTTAATTTTCTGTGCAAGGTATCTACCCATCGCCAATCTACTTTCATAAACATTAATATCCTCAATGGTGCTGTCAGGTCGTGCAAGATATACATACTCAAATATACACGGGGTATGATTAACATTACCATTGTAATCATAATTATTTAACTCCCCTTCTTCATTAATAATAATGGTTTCACCAGGTTTAATATCTCTTTTGACAGAATAGCCTAAACAATCTAGAGATACACTCTCAGAAGCTATCATATGCGTCTCATCATCTTTAGACCCAAAAACTAGAGGCCTAATTCCAAATGGATCTCTGAATGCTACCATCCCATACCCAAGGATAATTGAAATAACTGAATATGCTCCTTTAACCCTTGCATGTACTTCTTCAACAGCCTTCACAATACACTCATCATCCAATTTATCAACTAAATTTCGCTCAATTGCACTTGCAAAAATATTAATGAGAACCTCAGTGTCAGATTGTGTATTGATATGTCTTTTGTCATCTTTAGATAACTCCTCTCTTAAATCTGATGTATTTACTAGGTTTCCATTGTGAACTAACACAATCCCAAACGGAGAGTTTACGTAGAATGGCTGTGCTTCAGAATTTTTCATTGTTCCTGCAGTAGGATATCTAACATGCCCTAGACCAAGATTTCCCATCAATCTATGTATTTGATTTTCATCAAACACATCTCTAACAAGACCATTGTTCTTATGTATACTTAGCAAACCTTCTTTATCTACGACGGCCATTCCGGCAGCATCCTGACCACGATGCTGTAAAACTGTTAAAGCATTGTATATAGACAAGCAAACATTTTCCTTTTTTGAGCGAACTCCAACAATACCACACATATCAGAATATCCTTTCAGGAAAACTAGAGAGTTCTGCATCTACATATGCATCTATAATGCTAGATATATAAAACCCCGCTAACATCCATACAAAATTATTTCTTGTTCTCAAATTATTATAACTAGATTCCATGTCATTGTAAACTATAGCCCTGTTTAAACAGTATGATTGTGCCGAGTAAAAGAATATGGACTTTAGATATCTATTATTATACATCTGACCTTGAGATACAATAGGAATTACTGCCCATTTCAAAGCTTTTTCAGATTCTAGAATTAATTTTCTATCAATTTCCATTGACTGATTATATAATGATGAAACAAATAATATTAGTAATACTAACTTCAAATTATAACTCCAATTGCTTCAATTTCTATATTTACTCCCATCGGTAATTTTGAAACCTCAATAGTTGATCTAGATGGGAAGTTATCTTTAGTTTTAAAAAAAAATTCAAAGGCAAGGTTGACATCGTTGAATTTTGATAAATCCGTCATAAACACAGTTAACTTAACTATATTGTCTTTACTACTCCCCCCCTTTATTAAAATAGCTTCTATATTATTTAGAACCTGAATCACCTCATCTCTAACATTTTCTGCAATTATAGTTCCTGTTTTTGGATTAATTGCAATCTGACCTGAAGTATATATCATATCTCCTACCCTAGTCCCTTGAGAATATGTTCCTATTGCCTGTGGTGCTTTGTCCGTTTTAATTCTTTTCATCCTAATCTACAATTCCAAAGGTGTAAACCAACATCATTATTATACTCTCTGATAACTTTTTGATTCCCAACACAAAGTACAAACTCTGCCGCCACGGCAACTCTGCAATCAAACAGATGACCACCAAATGCCTTAAAATCAATATCAGTAAAAGTGATATGGGAATGAACAAAATGCTGATTCTCCTTTATCGTAACATTACCAATAAGAGATGTTAACTCATAATCTCCTAAAAATTGCTTTTTAATATAGTCTTTTTTTTCTAAATCATAAAAACCAACTTCAGGATCAAGTATAGCTCCAATTCCAGTTATTGATGTAAACTCAAAATTATTATCCTGACAAATCTTTAAAAAAGAAGCATTAACATACTCCCCTCTATCGATGCTTAAATACACTTTATTCTCATCAATTTTATAATTCATCTTTATAGTAGTTTAAGTTTGGGTTTCGATTTGCTTTAGTTTCATTTAGTCGACGAACGGGGGTATGAAGGGGAGAATCTAGTAACAACTCAAGATCTAAATCAATCAAATTATCAATCCCAATCATGCAATCACAAAAATCATCTAATGTGTCTAAGTTCTCTGATTCTGTAGGTTCTATCATCATTGCTTCTGGTACATTAATAGGAAAATAAATTGTAGGAGAATGATATCCATGATCTAATAGTTTTTTTGCTATATCAAGGGCTTTAACTCCTCTATTCTTTTGCTTCACAGCAGAAATCACAAATTCATGCATCGTTCCATCAGAGAAAGGAACATCATAGTTTTCTTTTAATTTATTTTTAATATAATTTGCATTTAATATTGCAGTCCTAGACATCTTAATTAATCCTGATTCTCCTAAGGAAAGTATATAACAATGCTAAACAAGAAAGTTTAGAAGGACGATATCCGTTGCGTGG